>JBDLRA010000034.1:0-17351 GCA_039800285.1 Pseudomonadota bacterium | reverse complement strand
GCGTCCTCCCAAGGTCTGGCGGTGGCGATACCGCCGGCAGTTTCGAGGGCGCCTTCGGGCTCTTGGGAGTAGCGCACAGTCAGCCCAAAGCGTTGACCATCGCCCACGTGGCGTTGGATCTGCTCTCCGAGGTGAGCGACATTGATCACCACTTGCTGGAATCCTGCGCGCGCCAGGGCTTCAAGATGCCACTGAATCAGTGGCTTACCGCGAACGGCAAGCATGGGCTTTGGCGTCTGATCCGTCAGTGGGCGCATCCTCTCCCCGCGACCGGCGGCAAGAATCATGGCGTGCATACCGTGCTGGTTCACGAACTCACCCAACCTTTTCGAGCAGTTTTGCCAGTGGGCCAAGCCCCTGATAGCGGCGCGCCACATTGACGGCATAGCGCATTACCAACGGAATATCTTTGAGGTAGCCGTCTTTGCCATCGCGGTAATAGAGCCGCGCAAAAATGCCAAGCACCTTCAGGTGCCGCTGTAGCCCCATCCATTCGAAGGCGCGCCAGAAGTCGGAGAAGTCCTCAGCAATTGGCAGTCCCGCCCGGCGGGCGTCCTCCCAGTAGCGAACGGCCCAGTCAATCTGAACTTCTTCCGGCCATTCAATGTAGGCATCTCGCAAGAGCGATACGAGGTCATAGCTCATCGGACCCATGACGGCGTCTTGAAAATCGAGCACACCAGGCCCCTGCTGATCAAGGACCATTAGATTTCTGCTGTGGTAATCCCGGTGAACAATGACCGTTGGCTCTAACAGGCATTGATCGACGATGCGTTGGTAGATCCCGAACAGCACGTCCATCTCGGAGGTCGATAGGGTGGTCTTGCGATGACGGCCGAGATACCACTCATCGAAGAGACGCATCTCCTGCGTTAGTCGTGCGGCGTCGTAGGCGGGCAGCATCGCGGTTGGTTTGAATTGTTGTAACTGGATCAGGGATCGCCATGCGGACTGCATCAGTGGATCACTAAAGCCCAGGTCACGCTGCTGGGATTCGATGGCGGCCAGATAGGTGGTCTGCCCGAGGTCGGTGCAGAGCAGAAATCCAAGCGAAGCATCGGCAAGGATCACCTGGGGCACGGATAGTCCGGCTTTCGCCATGAGTTCGGCCACGGCGATGAAGGGGCTGATGGACTCTTTATCAGGCGGGGCATCCATCAAGATCAGCGTCCCTTGCTGCCCATCGTGCTGCCCGTCGCAGCGGAAATAACGTCGGAAGGAGGCATCGCTCGATGCCGGGCGCAGCGTGTCCGAGGTAAGGATCCAGCCCAGAGCGCTAAGCCTGGTTGCGTTCTGCGCCAGCCAGTCTTCGGCAAGGCTTTTGCGTGGGTCAATGGCGGGATTCACAGGCGGTTGGGACATAGTGATGGGGGCGGGTTTTTGACGGCGACCGCTCCCTATAATAGAGCATGCATTTTCCTGGGATCGTCACCCCGCGAACGGGCAGCGCTGTGGCGCTTCTCCTCTTGCCGGCCATCTGGTTTTCGGCGCCATCACCGTCGGTGGCCTCCCCGCTGATCGGTCAATGTGACATGGTGAGCGCTGCGGCGGACCTAAATCGCTCCTTGGGCCTTAAGTTCGATCCCGTCCTGAATCTCGATCCCTCTTCAACAACACAGACGCCGGCCTATGTCTTCGGTCGATCCATTTCCGGCCAGACCGAGGATCTGATTGAGGCGCGTGGTGATGCCGAGTTCCGCAAACTCGGCATGTTTATTAAAGGCGATCGGATTCGTCACGATCTCATCCGGGATGAGCTGTTTGCCGAGGGCGGGGTGAAGCTCTATCGCGAGGGCGAGTTCTTCGAGGGGCCTCGTCTTCGACTCAAGCTCGGGACCACGCAGGGCTTTTTTGACGACGTGAGTTTTCAGCTGACATCAACGGGTGGGCGGGGGACGGCCGAACGGGCCGAGTTCATTCAGCCGTTAGAGACGCGGCTGATGAAGGCAACGTTTACGACCTGCCCACGAGACCGACCCGCCTGGGAGCTCCGATCCGATGAGCTCTTGGTCGATCAGATTCGGGAAGTGGGCGCGACGAAGTCCTCGACGCTTTATTGGGGCGGGGTGCCAATCATTCCGTTTGGGGATGCGGCTTTTTCAATTAGTGATCGACGCAAGACGGGGGTGCTTCCACCGTCTTACGCGACCTCCGTCAAGCTTGGCCTAGATGTCTCGGTGCCGTTTTATTGGAACATCGCGCCCGAGCATGACATGACCATTACACCAAGACTCATTACAAAGCGTGGCATGCAACTGGGGGGCGAGTTCCGGTTTCTGCGGCCGACGAGTCTTGGGACCGTGGCCTACGAAGTCTTACCGAGCGACCGTGTCACCCGTGAGGATCGACGATTTGGGTCGGCAACCATGACACACCGACTCGGGGATCTCGCCACCCTAGGGATGAATGTCCAGCGGGCATCGGACGACAACTATTTCTCAGATCTAGGAAATTCGCTACTCGCCTCATCGCAACGACTGCTGCCAGCGACCGCATCACTGACCTCTGTGCTGCACCAGTGGAATCTTCAGGCGCAGGTACAGGAATATCAGTTGCTTCAGGATCGGACCTCTCCGCTACTCGCACCGTATAGCTTTGCGCCAAAACTGACAGCCTCGCGTCACCATCGTTCTAGCGCATCAAATGGCGGCCTGCCAATGGACTGGTCTGCCGCTGCTGAAGCAGTGTCGTTTCAGCATCCGACACTTGCCGAAGGTGAGCGCTATGTCGGGATGGCGGCGGTATCTTGGCGTGCCTTGACCCAGGGTGTCGAGATTGCGCCGCGTGTCTCGGTTCACGCGACCCACTATTCCCAGCGAAAAGAGGGCCGTTTAGACCGAACGCTCGAGAAGTACCTGCAGACCGAGTCGACCTTCACTGACGGCATTTATAAAAACAATGTCGGTGCCACCCCGTCCTACACCCGCGTGCTGCCGACGTTGAGTACGACGGTCAGTTCTGTGTTGGAGCGGCCAGCGCGTCTGGGTGGGTTATCGGTGACACAGACCCTAGAGCCCAGACTTTCCTATATCTATACACCGTATAAAGATCAATCTTCCTATCCGGTATTCGATACAGGGTCGCCGAGTTTGAACTTTGCCCAGATGTTCTCGGACACTGCCTTTAATGGACATGACCGTATCGCAGACCTAAATCAGATTACCGCAGGCGTAACGACACGTCTTATCGAGGATGAGAGCGGCATTGAACGCCTGCGGGCTTCTGTGGGGCAGCGTTTTTATTTCGCGGATCAGCGGGTTGTCCTGCCTGGCACATCGCTTCGTACCGACCGTAAATCAGATTTGCTCGCGCAGATTGCAGCGCAACCGCGCAAGGACTGGACGGTCGAATCTCAGGTGCAGTACACCCTGGCGACTTCTGACTGGAAGAACTTATCGTTGATTAATCGATTCAACCCCCGGCCTGCCAGCATGCTGAGCCTCGCCTATCGTTATGTTCGCGGTGCGTCGAACTCGGTCGACATGGGGTTCCAGTGGCCGATTTCTAGTCACTGGTATGCGGTGGGGCGGTATCAGCATGCCCTGAAAAATCTTGGTGGTGGTGCTGTCAATCAGAATCCTGGGACGGTCGAAGCGCTTGCTGGCTTCGAGTACGACGGGGGCTGTTGGGTCGCCCGAATTGTGGCCCAGCAATATGCCACCAGCGCATCAGAGAAGAACACGGCATTTTTCTTCCAGATCGAGTTAAATGGGCTTGCGCGTGTCGGGACGAACCCTTTAGGTGTCTTAAGGACGATTCCCAACTACCAACTGATTAACCAGATCACGCCATTGCCGTCAAAATTTGATAACTTCCAGTAACTCTTTGAGGAATGTGTCTCTCTTTATGCAACCTTTTCGCTTCATTCTGACGGTCTCGATGCTCGCGCTCACGGCGGCATCGCCAGTGATTGTCTCCGCGCAGCCAAAATCCGCCGCACCGGCCCGTCTTGTTGATCGTGTGGTAGCGATCGTGAATCAGGACATCATCACTGAGAGTGAACTGAACCGTCGCGAACAGCAGTTTCGAGAGAATATGCGACGGGAGGGGGTCACACCGCCTGAGCCGAAGCTGATGCGAGAGCAGGTGCTTGACCGTATGATCAATGATCGTGTGCTGCTGCAACGCGCACGAGAAACTGGGGTTCGTGTTGATGATCTCACCGTTGATCGAAGTCTTGCGCGGATTGCAGATCAGAATGGTCTGTCGCTCACTGGATTGCGGAATCAGCTTGAAGCCGAGGGGGTTTCTTTTGATAGCTTTCGACAGGATATTCGTGACGAGATCATCTTGACGCGACTTCGGGAGCGGGATGTCGATAGTCGACTGCAGATCACCGAGAGCGAGGTCGACACCTTCCTTGCCGCTCAGGGGGATTCTGTTCGTCGTATCGAGGAGTTCAAGGTTTCTCAGATTCTGATCCGCGTGAGCGAGTCCGCCTCGAAACAAGAGCTAGACGCCGCCCGCGCAAAGATCACGAAGGCGCAGGCAGCGCTCCGTAGTGGCCGACCGTTTGCGGAGGTTGCCAAGGAATTTTCGGAAGCGCCAGAGCGTGATCAGGGGGGAAGTCTTGGCTGGCGACCGACTGAGCTTGTACCCACGTTATTTCTCGACGCGCTTCGGAGTCTCAAACCGGGTCAGGTAAGTCCTGTCGTACGCAGCCCGAATGGGTTACATCTGTTGCTCTTTGAAGAGCAGCGCGTCACCGTGAAGACGCCAGATGTACCGGTACATCGCGCGCGCCACATTCTGGTGAAGATTGACAACAACGTCACGGAGGAGAGCGCTCGCAGAAGAATTATTGAGATTCGGCGACGCCTAGAGTCGGGGGTTGACTTTGGACAGCTTGCGCGTGAGCTTTCGGATGATCGCGGTTCCGCCTCGCGTGGGGGCGAGCTCGATTGGACCTATCCCGGTGATCTGGTTCCTGAATTTGAGCGCGCGATGGTGGCGCTTCAGCCGGGGCAGATCAGTGGCCCGGTCCGGTCGGTTTTCGGCATTCACCTGATCCAGCTCATCGAGCGCAAGCGAGAGCCGATGGGGGAGCAGCGTCTACGGATGCTCGCGCGTAATCTTGTCAGAGACCAAAAGCTCGCTGAGGCCGTCTCTGACTGGACACGTGAGATCCGATCGAGTGCGTATGTCGAGATCAAACGCGACGACCTCTGATCAGGGGCATATCGCCCGCAAGCGGTTTGGACAGAACTTTCTGCATGATCCTGGGGTTATCGCCCGGATCATTTCGGCGATCGACCCCAAGCCTGGTCAACGAATTGTCGAGATCGGCCCAGGTCAGGCGGCGATTACCGGGCCGTTGATTGCGCGTGCGGGATGTGTCCATGCGATCGAGATTGATCGTGACCTAGCCGAGCGCCTTCGCGCACGATTTCCAGAAACGCAGCTTGAACTGATTGAAAACGATGTTCTGAAGGTAGATTTCGGGGCGCTGTCGGCACGTCTGGGCGGGAGGCTTCGCATTGTGGGGAATCTGCCGTACAACATCTCTAGTCCAATTCTGTTTCATCTATTGGACTTTGCTGATCTTATTGAGGACCAGCACGTCATGCTGCAAAAAGAAGTTGTCGACCGTATGGTTGCGCCTTGCGGGTCGAAGATCTATGGACGACTCTCGGTCATGCTGCAGGCTCGCTATCAGATGGTCCGGTGTCTCTTGGTCCCTCCAGGGGCTTTTCAGCCAGCGCCCAAAGTCGACTCTGCCATCGTGCGCATGGTGCCGATTGCTCGCTCTGAGTATCGTGTCAAGGACTGGGTTGTTTTTGCTGCGCTGGTAACAGCGGCGTTCTCACAGCGCCGTAAGATGCTGCGCAATACGCTGGCCGCCTATGGTGATCGGGTGCAGTGGGAGTCGCTCGGGATTGCGCCGACAGACCGGGCGGAGGACCTCAGCGTGGACCAGTTTATTGATCTGGCAAATCAACTATCCGACTAGAACGTCGGCAGCGTATCGAGGCGGGTTTTCTTGAGCACCGCCTTACCTTCTTCAAAGCCGGGTAGGATTTCAGCGACTTCGTTCCAGAAGCTTGCGCTGTGATCCATCGTGTAGGTGTGCGCGAGCTCATGGGCGATGACATAGTCAATCACTTCTTGACTAAAGTGGACCAATCGCCAGTTCAATCGGATATGACCATCTTCCGTACAGCTGCCCCATCGGCCACGGGCGTTGCTTAGGCTGAATCGTGTAAATGATCGCCCCGAGCGTTGACTGAGCACCTTGAGTCGGGCGGCAAACAAAGTCTTCGCCTGCGACTGAAGCCAAGCGTGCACGGTATCTCGAATCTGCTCAAGTCTTGCATCTTGAGGTAAGGCGAGCTGGAGTTCTCGGCGAAAGTCATCGTACTGAGACTGCCGTAATGTGGGGGCCAACAGAAGTTTCATCGGTTTGCCCAGATACTGAATACTGGCCCCGTGCGCCCACTGATCCTCCGGCAAGAGTCGTTGCTGCTCGCCTTGATGCCACTCTGCCAGTCGGGCTAAAAGCCAGTTGGATTTCTCACGAAGAATGAACTCGATATCACTCACCGGAACCCATTTGGGTGCATTGACCTGGATCATCCCTTGCCCGATCGACATGCCGACGGTTTTGCGTCGCGTTCTTTTCAGAGACCAGGAGACCGTGTGGCCTTGTAGCGCCACGGTGCGGTGTTTCTTGGTGGGTGCAGGATTATTTTTGGGAGAAGCGGTTGGCGGCGTCGGAGTTTCTCCGATTCCGAATGGTAGAAGAAACTGCTCCAACAATGTCATTGATGCGCTTTCCCCGGACGGCCTGGACTAATTCGTCGCATTTCTTGTTCGATCCACGATTCTACTTTTGCCGTGAGGGTAGTCGGATCTTCGCCATCAGGCAAGAGGGTTGGCCCTATGGAAACGGTAATCACCCCTGGTTTTTTTAAAAAAGACTTCCTGGGCCAGAGATCGCCAGAGTTCATGGCGATCGGAATGATCGGTGTGTTTGTCGCAATAGCCAGTCGCGCGCCACCGGTCTTATAGCGTCGATGGTGTCCAGGCAGTACCCGAGTGCCCTCAGGAAAAAAGACCATCCAGCGCCCCTGCTGATGTAAGACATCTCGACCCTGGTCCAGGACCTGCTGGAATGCCTCATTGCCCTGACTTCGATTGATCGCGACCATGCGCAGCAGTGTGATGCCCCAGCCGAAAAAAGGAATCCATAGGAGTTCGCGCTTGAACACGAAGCACAGATCTCGCTGGAAATAGGCCGGATAGAACATGGTCTCCCATGCGGATTCGTGTTTGGACAGGATGATTGCCGGCCCATCGGGAAGGTTCTCAGTACCGATCACCTTTGCACGAATCCCGAGAATTGTGCGCGATGCCCACATCATCATGCGGCACCAGGTCATAGCGAATCGGTAGCGCGGGTGATACGGAAGAAATGGGCCAATCAGAATCGTGAGGGATGCCCAGATGCAGAGAGAGACGATCTGAAAGATCAGGAAGAGAACAGCACGGAGGGTGAGCATATCGGGGCCGACAGCAGTAGGGGGGGTTAGTGTGCGGCGAGAAGCCGTGTAACAACCGCTGCAAGGTTGTCTTCAATAGAGGTGCCTGGTGGCAGTGCCTTGCTCGAATCCTTCTCTGCAGCGGCAAGCGTTCGCAGTCCTTTGCCTGTTCTGACCAGCCAGAGGGCGGCGCCCATGACGTGTCCTGCCTGCAGATCTCGAAGGGAGTCCCCAACGACAGGGGTATTGGTTAACGGTCGTCCAAATCGACTGGCAATATCTTCGTAGAGTCCCGTTGCCGGTTTCCTGCATCGACAGCCGGTATCCGGGGCGTGAGGGCAAAAGAAGATACCCTCAATATGTCCGCCCGCCTGAGCAACGGCATGGGTCATCTTGTTATGAATGGCATGCAGGGTGTTGATGTCGAAAAGACCGCGCTCAATACCGGACTGGTTCGTTGCAACAACGACCGACCATCCCGCATGGGTCAGTCGGGCAATCGCCTCAAGGCTTTCTGGGACAGGGACCCATTCATCTGGTGATTTGATGTAGTCATCACGATCTTCGTTAATGACCCCGTCTCGATCCAGAATGATGAGGGGCGTTGCGCTCAGGCTCATGTTAAGTCGCGAGACGAGAGATATCGGCGACTTGATTCATGGCGCGCGAGAGCGATGCAAGTAGCCCAAGTCGATTTGCGCGAAGCTTGGGGTCTTCCGCATTGACCATGACCGATTCAAAGAAAGCGTCCACAGGGGCTCTGAGTGCGGCGAGTTGTTTGAGCGCACTCGTGTAGTCCTGTGACGCAAAAGCCTGCTCGGCCTTTGGTGCGATCTCTGCGAGGATCTTGGCGAGTGCCTGTTCTGCGGGTTCGACCAAGACACTGGACTCGATGGCTGCTGAGGCACCTTCAGACTTTTTAAGAATATTGCCAATCCGTTTGTTTGCCGCGCAAAGCGCTGCCGCTTCGGGTTCACGCATGAATTGACGGACCGCATCGAGCCTTGGCAGAACCTGATAGAGCGGTGTTGGAAGCTGCGCAAGTACCGACTCAATCTCTTCAGACGTGTACCCCTTCTCCTTTAGCCAGGCGCGCAGTCGATCCAGCATAAACGACAAGATCGCCTCGAGATCCGGTTTTACCGCGGGCACATCTTTGAAGCTTTGGGCGGTCTGATTCAGCAGGTCGGAAAGCCCAAGGGAAAGACGCTGTTCAATGAGGATGCGAATTACGCCGAGGGCGTGCCGGCGAAGCGCAAAGGGGTCTTTATCTCCCGTGGGGGCGAGTCCAATCCCCCAGATGCCCACAAGCGTCTCCATCTTATCGGCGAGTGCGAGTGCTATACCTTCTGGGTTGGAAGGCAGGCTATCGCCAGAGAACCGCGGGTGGTAGTGGCCCTCTATGGCGAGCGCTACAGCCTCCGGCTCTTGGTCATGCCGTGCATAGTAGGTTCCGATAATGCCTTGAAGCTCAGGGAATTCACCCACCATATCGGTGAGCAGGTCTGCCTTAGCAAGGTGCGCTGCACGCTCTGCGCGTTTTGGGTCCGCACCGACAGCGGCTGCCCACTGTGTCGCTAACTGTGCCAGTCGATCGACACGCTGGCGTTGGTGACCAATTTTGTTGTGGTAGACCACCGCACTCAGCCCATCAAGACGCGAGGCAAGCGTCTTTTTGCGGTCTTGGTCAAAGAAGAATTTGGCATCCGATAGGCGTGCACGGAGTACCCGTTCATTGCCGGATGTGACGACTGTTGGATCCTTCGAATCAATGTTGCTGACGAGCAAGAACCGATTGATCAGCGCGCCTTTGGCGTCAGTCAGTGCAAAGTATTTCTGATTCTGTTGCATCGTCAGAATGAGACATTCCTGCGGCACGGACAGGAATGCGGCCTCAAAGCCTGCCTCGAGCACCACGGGCCATTCGACAAGGCTTGTGACCTCATCGAGCAGGCTATCTGGCATAACCGGGCGATCAGGGGCCGCAAGTGATGTCAAGGAATCCACGATTTTTTGACGTCTTGCTTCAAAACCGGCGATCACTTTGCCTTCTGTTTCCAGGATCGATGCATACCGATCGGCGTGGGTAATCCGAATGGGCGCCTTGACATGGAAACGATGTCCCAGCGTTGTATTTCCTGCCCTTAATCCAAGCGCTGAAATGTCGATCACTCGGTCGCCATGAAGCGCGACTAAGCCATGCGCTGGGCGCACGAATTTGACCGTCTCTCCGTCAGCGCGTTGATAGCTCATCACTTTCGGAATGGGAAGACGGGCCAGGGTCTCATCGATCGCAGTCTGTGCGCTTTCAGCAAGCGAGCGTCCTTTGGCGATGAACTGATAGATCAGCTGAACTTGTTTGCCATCATCCACTCTCTCAAGGTCTGAGAGCTGGAGGTCTTGTCCGAGTGTGACCCCAAGACCAGCCAGTTTCTTGATCAGTGGGGGTGTTGGCTGACCGTTCGCATCAAGGGCGATATTGACCGGGAGCAGCTTTTCTTTCTTGGGGCTGTCTGGCGCGCGCTCAAGAACGCCGGTGATGTGAACCGCTAGTCGTCTTGGGCTCGCATAACGACTGACAGATGCTGCCTCGGTCATCAGACCGTCTTTGGTAAGGCGCTCTTGAAATCCCTCAGCGAAGGCTTCGCCAAGACGTTTCAATGCTTTCGGGGGAAGCTCCTCGGTCAGTAGCTCGACAAGGAAGGAATCAGTCATAACAGTGTTGTCTTTTTATTTTTGGCACATCGGGAAGCCGAGTCGCTCGCGCGATTCCACGTAGGCCTGAGCAACTGCTCGGGATAGGTTTCGGATGCGTCCGATGTACTGTGCACGCTCGGTCACTGAGATCGCGCCGCGGGCATCCAAGAGGTTGAACGTGTGGGCTGCTTTCAGAATCTGCTCGTAGGCGGGAAGTGCAAGCCCGATCTCCAAGAGACGTTTGGCGTCAGACTCGTGTTCACCAAAACGACTAAATAGCACGGGCACGTTGCTGTGTTCGAAATTGTAGGTGGACTGCTCTACTTCGTTCTGGTGGTAGACATCACCGTAACTGAGGCGATGTTCCGCGCCACCTTCCTGCCAGCTTGTCCAATTCAGGTCGTAGACGTTTTCAACGCCCTGGAGATACATCGCGAGTCGCTCAATCCCGTAGGTGATCTCTCCTGTGATGGGGCTGCAGTCAATACCGCCCACTTGTTGGAAGTACGTAAATTGGGTGACTTCCATCCCGTTGAGCCAGACTTCCCAGCCGAGTCCCCAGGCGCCCAGCGTTGGGTTTTCCCAGTCGTCTTCAACGAATCGGATGTCATTGGTCTCGGGATCAATGCCGAGTGCCTTGAGAGAGCCAAGATAGAGATCGAGGATGTTTTCCGGTGACGGCTTTAGCACAACCTGAAACTGATAATAGTGCTGAAGGCGATTGGGGTTCTCTCCGTAACGACCATCCTTGGGGCGACGGGATGGCTGGACATAGGCTGCGCGCCATGGCTCAGGGCCAAGTGCCCGCAGAAAGGTTGCAGTATGCGAGGTGCCTGCACCGACCTCAAGATCGATTGGCTGCAACAAGGCGCAGCCCTGCGCGTCCCAGTATTGCTGGAGCGCGAGAATAATTTTCTGAAAGCTTTGCATGTCCGGCATTCTAGCCGGTGTCGGTCGTTTCTGGCTCGCGAATCAGGCGGATTGCGGGCTTTTGCGTCGACGTTTGGCTACCAGGGCGGCGATCAGAATCGTCAGTGTGCCGATCATGATTGGCCAGTTTCCCCATCGGATGAAGGGCGTCAGCCCCTGCATCCCCTGTACCTGGGAAAACAGCAATCCCGGTTCGCTCGTTGGCAGGAGATCGATTGGGTCTCCGTGATGATCGATGGTGCCGGTGACGCCGGTGTTGGTGGCGCGAAGCATTGGCCGTCCTGTTTCCAGCGTCCGCATCCGTGCAATCGAGAGATGCTGCGACAAGGCGATCGTGTCGCCGAACCAGGCGAGGTTACTAATGTTGAGGAGCATTGTCGGATGCTGATCTGTTGAAATGGATGCGGCAATTGGACGGATCAGTTCCTCGCCAAACAGGTCTTCAAAGCAGATGTTGACGCCAACGCGTTGGTCTTTCACTGCGATGGGTGTCTGTACAGGCTTGCCACGTTGGAAGTCACCCAGCGGCATTTGCATCATGTCGACAAACCAACGAAACCCCAAGGGGATGAACTCACCGAAAGGAACTAAGTGGTGTTTGTCGTAGCGGCCATAGAACTCACCAATGGCGTTGTCTTCACGAATCGCAATCAGACTGTTGCGATAGCCGTCAGGATCTCGCATGGGCAGGCCTAGCATCACGGTCGCCCCTGAACGTTTTGCAAGCGAGAGAAAGGCCTCCTGCGTCTCTGTGGGCTGCATGGACCAGGGCCGCACCAGCGCCGTTTCTGGGAACACGATGAGCTGGGCGCCGCCGGGGCTTGCCGCGATACTCGCAAGGCGAAGATGCGTCAGCAAGGCCTCGGCCTCACGTGCCGGATCAAATTTCATGGACTGCGGAATCGCCCCCTGAACGAGCGCAACCCTTAATGGACGTCCTGCTGGGGATGTCCAGTTGATGGTTGAACTCCAGAGTCCAAGTCCGAGCGTTAGGATTAGAAAGACCATGGGCGGCCATCGCCGAGTGGTAACTGCCTGCAGAGCCCAGACGACGCAGAGAACAACCGCAAATCCGACACCGTAGACGCCGACGATCGATGCAAATCCTGCGAGGGGTGTATCGATCGCGAGGTAGCCGAAGGCGATCCAGGGGAACCCTGTGAACAGATGGCCGCGTAGCCACTCCATGAGCGTGAATGCTGCCGCCGCAATCCACGGGGTGCTCCAATGGCGAAGCGCGGGGCTTAGATATTGTGAAAGGGCTATCGCCCCGACTGCATAGAGGGCGACGTAGGTCGCCAAGAGAACAGTTGCCAAGCCGGCAAGCCAGGCGGGCATGAGCCCGTATTCATGTAGGCTGATGTAGATCCAGTGAAGCCCGATCGTGTAGGCGATCGGGGCGATCAGACCCGAGAGCCGGGTCAGTCGAGAAGGATTAAGAAGACTGCTCGCCAATGCGTTCAACGATTAGGACATGGACCTGACGGGCATCGGCCCGTTGCACCTCAAACCGATGGCCATCACTTTCGATGAATTCACCGCGCCGCGGAACGCGGCCAAACTTGTCAGTGATGTATCCACCAATGGTGTCGACCTGTTCGTCGGTGATCTCGGTGTTGAACTTCTCATTGAACTGGTCAATTGGGGTTAGTGCACGGACTCGGAATCGGCCCGACTGTCGCGGCATAGGCACGATATTGTCATCGTCGTCTTCAATGTCGTGCTCGTCTTCGATGTCCCCCACGATCTGCTCCAGGACATCTTCAATGGTGATCATGCCAGCGACGCCACCGTATTCATCGACAACGATGGCAATGTGATTTCGGTTGACGCGAAAGTCCCGCAGCATGACGTTGAGTCGCTTGGACTCGGGGACAAACACGGCGGGACGAAGGAGCCCGCGAAGGTCGTCATCATGTTCGGCGAGCAGTCGCAACAGATCCTTTGCAATAAGAACGCCAATAACGTTGTCGCGTTTGCCTTCAATCACGGGGAAGCGTGAGTGGGCTGTTTTGACGACCGTCTCAAGGATCTTCTCTAGCGCGTCATCGATGTCGATGACGTCCATTTGTGAGCGCGGAATCATGAGGTCGCGAACCTGCAGGTCTGCAACCTGCATCACCCCCTCCATCATCGAGACGGCATCCGCATCAATGACCGAGTGCTCTTGCGCTTCGCGCAGCTGTTCGATGAGGTCTTCTTTGTCATCTGCCCGGCGAAAGATGCGGGCGATTAAGCGTTCGAGTTGTGTTTTAAATCCTGCTGTCCCGGGTGCGGGGCTGGGGTCGCTCATGCGCGTGGTGGCGAGTTAAAGGGACCTCTATGGTGCCACAAGCTGGGGGTTTTCAGCGCGTTGCATAGGGATTGGCGATGCGAAAACGCCGCAAAATGGCTATTTCTAGTGCCTCCATGGCCTCGGCAGCGCTGGATTCTTCATGGTCAAGCCCGCAGGCATGCAGTACGCCATGCACAAGCATGTGGGCGCAGTGGTGTTCAACAGACTTCTTTTGTTGACGGGCCTCTGCTTGCAGCACGGGAAGACACAGCACCAGATCTGTGCGCAGCTCTGGCGGCTCCTGATAGGGGAATGTCAGGATGTTGGTCGCGTAGTCTTTGTTACGGTAGGTCTTGTTAAGCAATCGGCCCTCACGTCGACCGACAAGACGCACCGTGATCTCTGCAGCGCGACAAGCGCTAGGAAGGCTTACAAGAATCAGTCGACGGACTCTCGGGCGAGAGAGTGGCCAGTCTTTAACATCAATCGTGTCATCGAACTGAAGGTCTAGGGCGAGTGTGGGTGAGACCGCTTTTTTTGACTGCACCCTAGAGCACCTCGCCGCGCAGTGAGTGGGGATAGACGTGGCTAATACGGACATCAATCATCTGCCCGATGAGTCTTGGGTGGCCCATCAGGTTCACGACACGGTTGTTTTCTGTGCGACCAGCAAGCTCTTCCGGATTTTTCCGAGAGGGCCCCTCGACGAGAATCCGCTGGGTAGAACCAAGCATAGACTCACTGATTCGCAGCGCGTTCGCCTCAATCTCTGCCTGCAGGGTTTGTAATCGCGAGAGTTTGAGTTCGCGCGGGGTCTCATCTTTCAGGTCTGCCGCGGGGGTACCCGGGCGAGGGCTGTAGATAAAACTAAACGAGGTATCGAAGCCAATCTCTCGCACCAGGCGCATGGTGGCCTCAAAGTCCGCCTCGCTCTCTCCGGGGAACCCAACGATGATGTCGGTGGATAGCGAGATTTCGGGTCGAACTGAGCGTAGCCGTCGAATAATCGATTTGTACTCTATGGCGGTGTAGCCACGTTTCATGGCCATGAGAATGCGATCTGAACCAGACTGTACCGGCAGGTGTACATGGTTGACGAGCTTGGGCAGCGCGGCATACGCATCAATCAGCCGTTGGCTAAATTCTCTGGGGTGCGAAGTTGTAAATCGGATTCTCTCAATGCCATCAATCTGACTGACAAGCTCAAGCAGCGTTGCGAAGTCTGCTGTGGCTTGGTCCGGTGCATTCCGATCAATTGGCCCTAGATAGGCATTGACGTTCTGCCCGAGTAGGGTGACCTCACGCACACCTTTTGCCGCGAGTTCGCTGATTTCCGCCAGGACATCTTCCAAGGGGCGCGAGACCTCTGTGCCACGGGTGTAGGGGACAACGCAGAAACTGCAGTACTTACTGCAGCCTTCCATGATTGAGACAAAGGCCGTCGGTCCTTCCACGCGCGCGGGCGGCAGGTGATCAAACTTTTCAATTTCCGGAAAACGAATATCAACTTGTGGTTTGCGTGTTGCCTGACGGGCGTTGATCAGGTCAGGAAGTCGATGCAGTGTCTGAGGCCCGAAGACAACATCGACATACGGTGCGCGCTGAACGATGCCATGCCCCTCTTGCGAGGCCACACATCCACCGACACCAATAATCAGATCTGGCTTTAGCTTTTTTAGCTCTCTGGCACGACCCAGGTCTGAGAAGACTTTCTCCTGGGCTTTTTCGCGCACCGAACAGGTATTAAAGAGGATGACATCGGCATCCTCTGCCGAATCGGTCGGCTCCATGCCGTGCGAGGCATTCAGGATGTCGACCATCTTGTCCGAGTCGTACTCGTTCATCTGGCACCCAAAGGTGCGCACAAAGACTTTTTTTGCTGGTTTTGTCATATAGGCGGCCGGGCCAGGGGTATAACTGGAGGACCGAGGCGCAATTTTGCCTCATCATTCGGCCTTATGTCTTTATCGACCCCACCGCGACTTCTCAAACCGGATGTCTCCCCGCGTGAGGCATTTGCCTGGGCAAGCCTGGACTTTGCCAATTCGGGCTATACGACAGTGGTATTGACCGCTGTTTTTAATGCTTATTTTGTTTCGTATGTCATGGCGGACCAGCCGGGTGCAACACTGGCCTGGACGGTCATTTTGTCGATCAGTTATTTCTTGGTGATGCTGTCTGCCCCTGTGATTGGCGCCTACGCGGATCTGCGTGCGAAAAAGCGAAAGCTGCTGGTGGTGAGCACATGGGGCTGTGTGATCGCAACAGGTCTTCTGGCGAGCGTTGATCAGGCCATGTGGGCCTGGGCTGCGGTCTTATTGATCATTTCGAACCTCTGCTACGCCACCAATCAGGATCTGGTGGCAGCGTTTCTTCCTGAGCTTGCCCCGAAGGAAAACTTTGGAAAGGTTTCTGGTTACGGCTGGGCTTGGGGTTACCTAGGGGGCTTGGTTAGCCTGGGCCTGTCGCTGGTCTGGGTCTCGTACGCCCAGGGGGCGTCTCTCGGTGCGCAGTGGGTTGTCGGCGGCACGGCTATCGCAACGGCCCTGATGTTTGCTGTGGTGGCGCTGCCGTCTCTGCGTGTATTGCGTGAGCGCGCATCGCCACTTCCGGATTCAGACCACTGGTCGCTGCGGGACTGGGTGTCCGCAAGCTGGGGCCGACTGTCTGAGACCTGGGCGCGCTCGCGTCAACAGCATGACCTCAGGCGGTTTCTCGGCTGCGTCGTGATCTATCACGCTGGCGTTCAGACGGTGATCACACTGGCTGCTGTCTATGCGCAGCAGGTGATGGGGTTTTCGATGACGGAGACCATCACCTTGATTCTAGTGGTCAACATCACAGCCGCAGTGGGTGCCTGGTTGTTTGGGTATTGCCAAGACTGGCTTGGGCATCGGCGTGGACTGACGGTTGCACTCGTCTTTTGGTTGGTTATGGTGGGGCTGGCCTGGATGGCAACCACGCCATTTCTTTTCTGGGTCGCTGCAAACTTTGCGGGACTTGCGATGGGCGCATCCCAGAGTGGTGCGCGCGCTGCGATTGCTTATTTGGCGCCTGCCGGGCGTGAAGCGGAGATCTTCGGTATCTGGGGTGTGGGCGTGAATCTGGCGGCAATCTTGGGCCCACTGACCTATGGTCTGGTGACCTGGTTTAGTGGCGATGAGCATCGGCTTGCGATGCTCACAACAGGCCTTTTCTTTCTTGTTGGACTACTGCTGCTCTGGCGTGTTGATTTTGAACGTGGTCATCGTGACGCGGGCCATGAGGTATCACCATAGCGCATCGCTTAGGTGCTTATTCCGTTAGAAACGACTTTACAACCGGCCAATGTTGGTCGAAGTCCGATAAACCGTGATCCGACCCCTCAATGATCCGCTGTGTTGCGCCTGGATATCGCGCAACCATTTCTTGCCAGTCAAGCAGTTCATCTCCCTTTGCGGCCAGCAGGAGGTAGCGTTCCGCGTTTGTGATTCCGACCTCGAGTGCCTTTAGGTCATCAATATAGTCCGCCCTAAATTGCAGCACCTCATTGGTATGCCATGCGGGAAGATCGCCAACATAAGGGGCCAGATCACGTGCAGGCCAGGGCGCGGGGTTTAGTAGGGCAGCTTTAAACAGATGCCTTTCTGGGTGCGTTTCCATCAGATAGCTGGCGTAAAACCCGCCGAGTGAACTCCCGATAAGCCCGATACGATGCCCTTTCGCGAGCCCCTCGGCGATGGCTGCCTCCGCCTGTCCAATGGCCACCTTAGGGGCAATATCCAAGGCAGGACAGAGACTGTCGATCTTCGATCTCGCGAGATCTTCTGCGATCATGACGGCTTTCGAGGACTGCGGCGAGCTTCGAAATCCATGCAGATAAATAATCGTAATAGGATTCACACCGACTGCTTTCTGGCAAAGGTTCGAAAGCAATGAGTTTACTTGAGAAGGGTCTTAGCTATGACAACGAAGGGTGTTGCACTGGTGAC
>JBDLRA010000033.1:0-25533 GCA_039800285.1 Pseudomonadota bacterium | reverse complement strand
GACTCTGGTTCATTGATGATATCGATCAGGCCGATGGGGCCACAGCCAGCGCCCTGTTTCAACTCTACAATGCAGCCCTAGAGTTCGGTCATCGTCTTGTGGCCACCTCCGCGCAGCCCCCCCGTCAACTGTCCCTTCGTGAAGACCTGCGAACCCGACTTGGACAGGGACTCATCTTTGAGCTACAAGACTTAAGTGACGACGAAAAACAAAATGCCCTGCGCGAACGAGCCCAACGGCTTGGCATGCCCCTTTCTGAGGAAGTGTTGACCTATCTATTTACCCGGCAGTCTCGAGATCTTGGCCACCTGATCGGCATCCTAGATGCGCTAGACCAGCTGGCCCTCTCTCGTCAGCGGCCCGCCACGATTCCCCTATTAAAAACACTCCTCGACTCGCTTGATGCAACTCGCCCTCTTTGATCTGGATAACACCCTGCTGCCGATTGACAGTGATGTCTCATGGGCGAAGTTTCTGATTGACTGCCAGATCGTCGATGCGGACTGGTATGCCAAACGAAATGACTACTTTTATGCCCAGTACCTGGCAGGAACGCTCGATATTTACGAATTCTTGGATTTTCAGCTGGCACCCCTTGCGCGACACCCAAGGGCGCAGCTTGATGCGCTGCGCGAGTCTTTTATCGAGGAAGTCATCCGACCGCATCTGATGCCGCAGGCCAAGGCACTTGTAAAACAACATCAGGACGCGGGGGCCTTGTGCGCCATCGTGACCGCCACCAATTCGTTTATTACTGGACCGATTGCCAAGGAGTTTGGGATCGACCATCTGATTGCGACCGAGATTGAGGTTGATGCCCAAGGCGAATTCACGGGCAAGCCCTCTGGGCTGCCAAGTTTTCGGGAAGGCAAGATCACGCGTGTCGAGCAATGGCTCGCACTGATGGGGCGCGGCCTGTCAGACTTTCCTCAGTCCACCTTTTACAGCGACTCTTTTAATGACCTGCCGCTCCTCGCGCGCGTCACCCATCCCGTGGCAGTGAATCCCGACCCTCGTCTACTCGCCCACGCATCAGAACAACAATGGCAGGTGCTTCATCTGTTTGAACGCACAGAAAGCACCGACGATTAAAACAAGATGATCAAGAAACTCTTCACAAAGCTTGTCAAGCTTGCGCCGGGAAGGCTCTCTCCAAAAGCCTTGCGGCGGAGTTCGGGCAAGGCGATTCCACGCGAGCCAGAAATCTTTAAAGGCGCAAAGATTGGCGTCGACCATCGGCTCGTTTCCCATGGCGCTATGCGCACCATTGAGGGGCTTCAGAAGGCAGGGTTTGAAGCCTTTCTTGTCGGCGGTGCTGTTCGAGATCTGGTGCTTGGCATCCGCCCGAAAGACTTCGATGTCGCCACCAATGCTGAACCAGAACAGGTGCAGCGTATCTTCCGTCGCGCCCGCATTATTGGCCGACGCTTTCGGCTCGTCCACGTCATGTTTGGACCCGAGACCATCGAGGTCTCAACCTTTCGCGCACTGCAGGCTGATGACATTGATGTCGATGAGCATGGCCGCGTGCTGCGGGATAACGTCTTTGGTGAGCAGCATGAAGACGCGACACGACGCGACTTTACCGTCAATGCCCTGTACTACGACCCGATCAGTGACAAGGTACTCGACTATCACCGCGGGGTGAAAGATCTGAAGTCACGCGTGCTCCGGATGATTGGCGACCCTACCCATCGTTACAGGGAGGATCCGGTACGAATGCTCCGGGCGGTCCGTCTATCTGCAAAGCTTGGGCTCACCATAGACCCAGAGACCAAAGCGCCCATCCGTGAGCTTGCTGATCTCATTCACAACGTACCGAATGCACGCCTCTTTGATGAGATGTTGAAGCTTCTGCATTCAGGAAACGCCTATCAAGGGCTTCAACAGTTGCGAGACAGTGGCCTGCATCACGGCTGCCTTCCGCTCCTAGACCTTGTCTTTGATGCGAAGGACCCCAAGGCCATCGATTTCGTTGCGCAGGCGCTTCGATCAACCGACGCCCGAATCCATGCAGGCAAGCCCGTATCACCGGGTTTCCTCTTTGCCGCTTTGCTCTGGGACCTGGTCAATGTGGGCTGGCAGCGGCGATTGGCCTCCGGAAGTCACCTGATCCCCGCGCTCAATGAGGCCATCGATGAGGTCATCGATCGGCACCTTGATGCGCTTGCGATTCAGCGCCGATTTGTTTCGGATATGCGCGAGATCTGGCTCATGCAGCCTCGATTTGAAAAACGCCAGGGGGCAACAGTCCATCGGCTGTTAGAACACATTCGGTTCCGTGCAGGCTACGACTTCATGCTTCTCCGTGCCGCATCGGGTCAGTGTGACCCCGACTTAGCGCAGTGGTGGACAGACTTCATTGACGCAGACCACGCGACGCGAGCGGACCTGATTTCCCAAGCCGCCTCCGCCCGGCATCGCTCTGGCACTGCAAGTCCGCGGCCAAGACGCCGACGCCGAAAATCGAGCGGGGGGGCCGATACGACCACAACGACATCTGGGCCCCGTGACGAATAGCGGAACGAAGGCATCATCCACGCAATGCGCTTACCTTGCGCTTGGCGCAAACCTTGGGGATGCCGTTGCAACCTTGCAGCAGGCCATCGCGGTCCTTCAGTCATCAACGGATCTTCAAGTGACAACCCTCTCAGGGTTTTATCGAACCGCACCCCATGAGGCAGAAGGGCCTGATTTCTGTAATGCCGTCATTGAGGTGAATACAGCGATGACGCCGGAGGCACTCCTTGCGTATTGCCTTGCAATTGAACATCAGTTTGGTCGCGTGCGATCAACGCGTAATGCCCCTCGCACCCTCGATATCGATCTGATCGCGATGGGGTCGCTACGATCCTCCTCGTCAGCGCTCACCCTACCCCATCCAAGAGCACACCAACGCGCCTTTGTACTCGTGCCCCTTTGCGACATCAACCCTTTGGTGACCCTTGGCGAGCCCCATACGGGATTCGCAGTCGCCGCAGAATGGCTGGACCGCCTGGAACAGAGCGATGCGCAGGCCATCAGCCGATGGCCCGGAACTTGATGAGACAATGGGGCTATGTCAGAGCCCACATCCCCCTCGATTCAGCTGCCGCCCTGGGCGAACCGGTTTCGATCGATTGTGATTGAAGGCCCCATTGGGGTCGGCAAGAGCAGCCTTGCGCTGAAGTTCGCGAGTCGCTTCGGCTATACCCCACTGCTTGAGGCGCCGCAGGAAAACCCATTCTTGGCAAAGTTCTATCGGGATAGTGCCCGATATGCGCTTCCGACCCAGCTCTTTTTTCTGTTCCAACGGATCGATCAGCTACGTGAACTGGCGCAACGAGACATGTTTAACGAAAACATCGTCTCGGATTTCATGATCGACAAAGATCCTTTATTTGCGCGACTGACGCTATCGGATGAAGAGCTCGCGCTCTATCGAAAGATATTCGATGCCCAGCGTCCGCATGCGCCCATTCCGGATCTGGTCATCGTGCTGCAGGCCTCGGCTGACACACTGATCGAACGGATTCGGCAACGAGGGGTTCCGATGGAGCAGCACATGTCCGAGGACTATCTGCGTCGGCTCTCCGAGACCTACACCGACTTTTTTTACCACTATGAGACAGCCCCTGTGCTGTTCGTCAACACCGAACAATTAAACCCGATTGAGCGCGACGAGGACTTCGAGACCTTGATCCAGCAGATCGCTCAGTTCCGCGGACGGCGGTCTTTTTTCAACGCGCTCAACAGCTAGTCACAAAGAACTTAGACGTTATGAAAATCGTTCACACCATCAGTGATCTGCGGGCCCAGTTACGGGGCCAACTTCGTACAGCCTTTGTGCCGACCATGGGCAATCTGCATGAAGGGCATCTCTCCCTCATGCGACTTGCAGCCAATCACGGGGACCCCGTCGTCGCTTCCATTTTTGTAAACCGACTCCAGTTCGCCCCGCACGAGGACTTTGATAAATACCCTCGAACGCTGGAAGAAGACATTGCAAAGCTAGAAAAGGAAGGGGTCTATGTCCTGTTTGCCCCAGACGAGCGAGAGATGTATCCCGTTCCGCAGGACTATCGCATTAGCCCACCACAGGATCTAGGCGATATTCTGGAAGGCGAGTTCCGCCCCGGGTTTTTTGCAGGTGTCACCACAGTCGTGATGAAGCTATTTCAATGCGTTCAGCCACAGGTATCGATCTTCGGTAAAAAAGACTACCAGCAGCTGATGATCGTACGCCGCATGTGTGAACAGTTTTCAATTCCAACCGAGATCATCCCGGGTGAGACGATTCGCGAGGACGACGGTCTTGCCATGAGTTCACGGAATCGTTACCTCAGCCACGCCGAGCGCCAAGAGGCCGTCTGGCTATCAAAGACACTGCAACAAGTAGCCTCTCGTGTGCGGGATGGGCAAAAGGCTATGGCCTTATCGCCCGCAGACATTACGGATTTGGAATCCGCGGCAGCGCAGATTCTGAACCAGCGCGGTTGGAAAACGGATTACGTCGCAGTCCGTCGACGCCGAGACCTGAAATCGGCAACGCCGGAGGATCTTTCTGCTCCGGATCAACTGGTCGTTCTGGCGGCCGCAAAGCTTGGTGCAACCCGACTGATCGATAACCTCGAGATCTAACGCCCTCCGCGCGCCCTGAACGAGGCGGTGGGATGGGGCGACAGCGCCTTAACGAATCAGGATTGCAACAACGACCGCCAAAATGAAGACCACAGCCATGGTCTTCAGAATCGTTTTTGAGTTTTTCTCAGGTGGGTTCATGAGGGTTGAGCCTCTGATTTCTGGGCTCTCCAGGTTAGGAACTTACCCACTGCGATCACCAAGACCACACCAATCCATGACAGGGTGTGCGCAGGGATTCCCATGGATACCGAGAAGAAGTCACGCAGTGCCGGATCAGTCTGGATCATCTCCCCCGCCAGATAGCCCAGCAGACCACCACCCGCCACCACAATCCAGCTAAAGCGGTTCATCAACGACAGGACGATCTTCGAGCCCCAGACCACGAGCGGAATGGAAAGCGCTAGACCAAAAATCAGCAGGAACATACTGCCCTTCGCAGCGCCAGCCACCGCAATCACGTTATCTAGTGACATGGCGAAGTCTGCGATCACGATAGTCTTGATCGCTGCCAACAACTTATCTTTGGCCTCAATCTCGTGACCCTCGTCATCGTTCTGAGGCATGACCAGTTTGACACCGATCCAGACTAGCAAGAGCCCACCAACCGTTTTGAGGTAAGGAATCTCAAGGAGCTGCACCGCAAAAGCAGTCAGAATGACACGAAGCGCAATCGCCGCAAAGACGCCCCAGAAGATACCCAGGCGCCGCTGTCTCTCAGGCAGATTACGACAGGCCAAGGCAATCACGATGGCGTTGTCACCTGATAACAGCAGATCAATCCAAACGATCTGTAGTAGGGCGACCCAAAACGCTGCGCTTCCGAATTCCATAATTAGTTTTTCCTAATCGTTACAACACTGACTTCAATAACTTGCCCATCTCAGAGGGGTTCTTCGTGGTCTTGATCCCACAGGCCTCCATGATCTCAAGTTTCGCCTGCGCGGTATCGGCGCCGCCTGAGATAAGCGCGCCAGCATGGCCCATACGCTTTCCAGGAGGTGCTGTGACGCCGGCAATAAAGCCAACGATGGGCTTTTTCATGTTGTCCTTCGCCCATTCTGCGGCATTCACCTCATCAGGGCCGCCGATCTCGCCAATCATGATGACAGCATCCGTATCGGGATCGTCATTAAAGAGTTTCAACACATCAATATGCTTTAACCCATTGATCGGGTCGCCACCAATACCCACGGCGGACGACTGACCGAGCCCCATCTCCGTCACCTGCCCTACGGCTTCGTAGGTCAAGGTTCCAGAGCGCGACACGATGCCAATACGGCCTTTCCGGTGAATGTGCCCCGGCATGATGCCAATCTTGATCTCATCCGGAGTAATCAGCCCTGGGCAGTTTGGTCCCAGCAAAAGGGTACGCTTATTCTGCGCTTTCATCTTGTTACGAACGACCATCATGTCGCGCACTGGGATCCCTTCAGTGATACAGATTGCGAGATCGAGGTCCGCTTCAACGGCTTCCCAAATTGCATCAGCAGCGCCTGCTGGCGGTACGTAAATGACAGACACGGTTGCGCCCGTAGCCGCTTTTGCTTCCTTCACCGACGCATAGATTGGAATACCCTCGAAATCTTCGCCGGCCTTCTTGGGGTTCACGCCAGCAACGAAACAGTTCTTACCGTTTGCATAGTCACGACACATCCGGGTGTGGAACTGACCGGTCTTGCCGGTGATGCCCTGGGTGATGACCTTTGTATCTTTATTGATCAGAATTGACATATTATTTTTCTCCCTGGGCCTGGTTATGCGGCTTTTTTAGCGGCATCGACGACGCGCTGTGCGGCATCGGCCATGGTGTCAGCAGTAATAATTGGCAGACCTGAATCGGCAAGAATCTTCTTGCCCTGATCCTCATTGGTGCCCTTCATGCGAACCACCAGCGGCACCTTCAGACCTACTGCTCGCGACGCGGCAACAACGCCTTCAGCAATCACATCACATCGCATGATGCCGCCAAAGATGTTCACCAGAATCGCCTTCACATTTTTATTGCCCAGCATGATCTTGAAGGCTTCGGTCACCTTTTCTGTCGTGGCACCGCCACCGACGTCCAAGAAGTTGGCGGGTTCGCCGCCGAAGAGCTTAATCGTGTCCATCGTCGCCATGGCGAGTCCTGCGCCGTTCACGAGACAGCCAATATTGCCGTCGAGCTGAATGTAAGCGAGATCAAACTTGGATGCTTCGATCTCGGCGGGGTCTTCCTCATCCATGTCACGCATGTCGACAATCTCAGGATGACGATAGAGCGCGTTCGAGTCGAAGTTCCATTTCGCATCCAGCGCGATCACACGACCATCGCCCGTGAGAATCAACGGGTTGATCTCCGCCAGTGATGCATCCGTATCCCAGAACGCCTGATAAAGGCCCTTCAGAACAACACGTGCCTGCGGAATCGACGCAGCCGGCACACCGATCTTGGCGGCCAGATCATCTGCCTGGGCATCTGTCAGACCCGTAGCAGGATCAACGAACACTTTGTGAATTTTTTCTGGATGGGTGGCGGCAACTTCTTCAATATCCATACCGCCTTCGCTTGAACCCATGACACAGACTCGCTGTGTTACACGATCGGTGACCACCGCGACATAGAGTTCTTTCTTGATGTCCGCACCCTCTTCAATGAGAAGACGCCGAACTTTCTGACCTGCCGGACCTGTCTGGTGCGTGACCAGCTGCATGCCAAGAATATTGCCGGCCTGCGTCTTCACGTCATCGAGTGACTTCGCGACCTTCACACCACCGCCCTTACCGCGTCCGCCCGCGTGAATCTGCGCCTTCACGACCCAAACCGGTCCGCCCAGCGCCTTGGCCGCGTCAACCGCTTCTTCTACTGAAAAACAGGGCGTCCCGCGAGGGACAGCAACACCGTATTTCCGCAGGATCTCCTTGCCTTGGTATTCATGGATTTTCATTTTTATGCCCCCTGATTGATCGCGGCAGTTTAACACGGGGACCCTTGCCAATCCCCGCGAGAACCGCTCCAGGCGGACACCTAGCCGTTACGAAGGTCTCGCATCAGGCGACGGATCAGTTCTATGGAAAACCCTCGCTGGAGCAGAAATCGACTCTGCCGTGCAGCCTCGGTGAAGTCCGCAGGGGGCACCCCAAACTTCTTAGACCAGACCTCGCGCAGTCGGTCGGCCTCTGAGTCCCGGAGTTCATCAGTCGTTGCTTGTATTAAGTGAGCAGCAACACCCTTTTGCTCAAGTTCTTGACGAACACGCGCCGACCCAAAACGGGCGCCTCTTACCCGGGCAACGGATTCTGCATAGCGCTGATCAGAGAGAAGCCCCTCTTGCTCAAGCGTATCGAGCACAGCATTCAGTTGTTCCGCAGACTCAGCGAGCGCTGAGAGCTTACGGAAAAGTTCTTGTCGGGAGTGGTCCCTTCGGCTTAAGGCAGCAATCGCCCGCGACCGAAGGGACCTGGCTGAAGCAGGTTCTTGGGAATTCAATCCTGATCGACATCAGCCGCAGCGGCTGATGTGTTGCGGGCAGAAACACCAAATTTCTCGCGAAGCTTGTTCTCGATCTCTAAGGCCATCTCGGGGTTCTGTCGCAGAAACTCGCGGGCATTATCTTTTCCTTGGCCGATCCGTTCGCCGTTGTAGCTGTACCAGGCTCCCGATTTTTCGACAATATCCGCCTCGGAACCGAGATCAAGAATCTCACCTTCGCGGGAGATACCCTCACCATAAAGAATGTCAAAAGTCGCCTGTTTGAATGGCGGCGCAACTTTGTTCTTGACCACTTTCACCTTGGTCTCAGAGCCAGTGACTTCTTCGCCTTTTTTGATAGAGCCAACGCGACGAATATCCAAACGCACCGATGAATAGAACTTCAATGCATTACCGCCTGTCGTGGTTTCCGGGTTACCAAACATGACACCAATCTTCATCCGGATCTGATTAATAAAAATCACAAGCGTATTGGTGCGATTAATCGTTCCGGTGAGCTTACGCAAGGCCTGAGACATCAGACGTGCCTGTAGACCGGGCAAGGAGTCCCCCATCTCGCCCTCGATCTCGGCTTTTGGCGTCAGCGCCGCAACAGAGTCCACTACGATCAGATCCACTGAGCCCGAACGGACCAAGGCATCTACGATTTCAAGAGCCTGCTCACCGGTGTCAGGCTGTGAGATCAGGAGTTCTTTGAGGTCGACACCCAGCTTCTGCGCATATTGCGTATCCAGCGCATGCTCGGCATCAACGAAGGCACAGGTACCGCCAATTTTCTGCATCTCAGCGATGACCTGTAGCGTGAGCGTTGTCTTTCCAGATGATTCTGGGCCGTAGATCTCGACCACGCGGCCGCGCGGGAGTCCGCCAACACCAAGGGCTAGGTCTAGACCAAGTGAGCCGGTTGAGACCACCTGAATGTCGGGCGCTACCTCGTTTTCGCCCATCCGCATGATGGATCCCTTACCGAACTGCTTCTCGATCTGAGACAGGGCTGCCTGAAGGGCTTTGGCTTTTTCGGCCCGGTTTTTCGAATCTTGTTTGTCTTGCATGCTGGTTCCTTTAGGCTGGTGCCAAGTGAGAAATGTCCTTCAAGCGGTAGGTCTCGCCTGGCGAAATAATACTGTACAAAAAAACAGGTTTCAACCCTTTGAAATTCTACGGGCAGTGGGCCCAGCTTAGGATCCCCGAAACAGCCTAGACACGAGGCCCGAGAGAGCGCAGAAAGCCGCCTGGCGCTGAATCGACCCCCGATCGCCGAGAAAGACTCGCCTCTGGGTCGAGACCCCCTGGGCATCCGACCAGCCGAAGAAGACACAGCCAACGGGTTTTTCTACGCTGCCGCCGCCGGGGCCAGCGACCCCGGTAATCGCGGCGGCAAGTCGGGGGCCAGGGTGTGTGGCCGGAAGTCGTTCTTGCTGAATCGTGCGCAGGCCCTGCGCCATCTCAGCCGCGACCTGATGGCTCACCGCGCCATGTGCCGCAAGGGTCTCCTCGGAGACCCCAAGGAAAACGCTTTTCGCGGCATTGGCGTAGCTCACCACCCCTCCATCAAACCAGTGGCTAGAGCCCGGAATCGCCGTGACCCAGCTTGCGGCCATCCCACCGGTGCAGGACTCGGCAAGCATCAAGCGGGCATTGTTTTTAAGACAGGCAAAGCCTACAGCGTAAGCGAGCACTAGCTCTGAGTTATTCATATTAGAGCCATCCCTGAGCGAGATGCGCTACCCGAAGGCCGACCGCGCAGACAACAAGGGTGTAGGCCGCCGCAACGAGGTCGTCCCACATCACCCCCCAGCCATCGCGACTCAATCGGTCAATCGTCCGGATCGGGGGTGGCTTCAAGATATCGAAAAACCGGAATAAACCAAACGCTGCGAGCTGAAGCAGCCATTCAGGAACAGGACCCAGCGCCAAGAATCCCGCTGGGTCTGAGGCTCTCGGCAAAAGCCAGAGCACCAGCCAGAAGGCAAGGATCTCGTCCCAGACCAGGGCCCCGCTGTCGACCTCTCCGAGCGCACGTCCTGTGATCGTGCACGCCCGGGCGCCGATGATGAGACCACTGACCAAGAGCACCGCCCAGGCCGCATCCGTCATAAACGGATCGAGCATGAGAAACACAACCCAGGCCCAGAGTGTTGCCACCGTGCCCGGTGCGACTGGAGACAGCCCGCTACCAAGCCCTAAGGACAGAAGGTGTGCAGGGTGGCGAAACAAAATCGTCTGTGGACTGGATGTGGTCATGACTTGAAATGATCAAAGCCGCCTTGGCCACATTCTGCGGCAAGTTCCTGAGGAATCGGTTGCCCCCGACGATCAAGCCAGCGAATTTCACACGCCGAAGTAGCGGCAGCGGCGATCGATCCGACCCGGGTAAGCGGCAGAGACAAAGATCTTCCCATCGCATCGATGGACGCCCGCGCCGAGACCGATGCTGCAAAGAGCAGCTCATACTCATCGCCGCCGGTTGCCGCAAACACACGCGCGCGATCTTCTGAGAGAGCCCCGTTTTGACAGGCTGATACAAGACTGGGGCCAAGTGGCAGCGCGGCCCAGTCAATCTCTGCCGATAAGGGGACCCCACCGCGCGTTGTCGATTCCACAAGCAGGTGACGAATTTCCGCATTCAATCCATCTGAAATATCAATGGCAGCCGAGGCAACCCCTTGCAGGCGATGGCCAAGCGCAAGACGCGGCGTTGGCCAGTCTAATTTGGGATCCGCCACCCAACGCGACACCGCATAGGCTGCATCGCCAAGATTGCCCGAGACCCAGAGGTCATCGCCGGCGCTAAGCCCACTGCGCAACAACGCCTTGCCCTGAGGCACGGCGCCAAGCACGGTCACCGAAAAACTCTGTGGCGCGTCTTTCGGCAGTCCGACCGTATCGCCACCAATCAATGGACACTGCGTCGATTTTGCAAGGTCGAAAAGACCAGAGAGAAAACGAGAGAGCCAGGCCTGATCGAGGGATCGCAACGCTGCTGCTAAGGTAAACGCCACAGGGCGGGCGCCCATTGCAGCGAGATCAGAGAGATTCACCGCGAGCACCTTATGCCCGAGTGAGGCAGGATCCACATCCGTTCGATAATGCCGCCCCTCCACGAGCATGTCAGTCGCCACGACCATCTGCTCCCCCGCGGGCAAAGGCGGAATCAGCGCGGCATCGTCACCAATCCCAAGCGCAGAAGGCGACGCAAAAAAAGATTGGCCCTGCGCAGCCTGAGACTTTAGAAACTGCCCGATGAAATCAAATTCACCCAGACTAGCCATGCGGTCTGAGTGCGCCAGCGAGCTTATCGAGCACGCCATTGATGTACTTGTGACCGTCTGTGCCGCCAAAGGACTTGCCGAGCTCGACCGCTTCATTGATCACAACGCGATAAGGGACTTCCGGCGCGTGAAGAAACTCAAACGTCGCTAACAGCAAAATCGCATGCTCGACTGGCGAGAGCTCTGCCAAAGGCCGATCGAGCTGATCGCTAAATCGCTGACGCAAGGTCTCGGCATCTCGTAAGACGCCATGCAGACAGACATTGAAGTAATCCTGATCGCATCGCTGATAGGCTTCCTGCTCTCGCAGAAAGGCATCAATTGCACCCGCATCTTCCGCCGAGACCAGCCACTGATAAATGCCCTGCACCGCAAGGCTGCGCGAGGCGCGTCGTGTACCGCGTGCAACGCGATCGACACGCCCTGTTGTGGCTGACCCGCCGGCTGGTTTATTCATCATCAGCACTCAACTGATCATCAATCGCAAACAATAGGTTCGCCATCTCAACCGCAACCCGGGCACAGTCGGCGCCCTTTTCGGCAGCACGAACCATGGCCTGCTCATCATCTTCAGTCGTCAGAACGCCGTTAGCGACAGGGATATGAAACTCGGAGGCCACTTTAGAGATACCCGCAGCCGATTCATTCGAGACAATCTCAAAATGATAGGTCTCACCACGAATCACAGCGCCCAGGGCGATCAGCGCGTCAAACCGGCCCGTCTCGGCCAACTGCGAAAGCGTCAAAGGAATCTCAAGCGCCCCGGGCACGGTACAGATCACAATATCTTTGGAATCGACGCCAAGCTGTTGCAGCTCATGCACACAGGCTGTTCGCTGGGCATTGCCCACCGCTTCGTTAAAGCGGGCCTGCACGATCGCAATGCGAAGACCTTCGCCTTCCAGATCAATCTTCATCTCATTCATCATCTTCTCCGGCTCGATAGCCCGTTACCTCAAGTCCAAATCCCGTCATGCTCGGCATCTTTCTTGGCTGAGACAATACCAACATCTTGCCCACGCCGACATCGCGCAAGATCGCCGCACCCAATCCATAATTTCGCAGCTGATGACTTGCGGCACCCGTGCCCGCAGAAGGCGAGGCCGACCGGGTGATCTTGGCAAACAAAACATCTGCGCCGGGCGCGCAGTTCAGCAGTACGACAACCCCCTCCCCATGACGCGACACCGCTTCAAGCGCCTGCGCAAGACTCCAGCTGTGGCTAAGGCTCTCCATGTCAATCGCATCGAGCACCGTGAATGGCTCATGCACACGCACTAGGCACTCTCGATCAGCATCCGGGGACCCTTTTACCAGCGCAAGGTGGGGCTGATGCCCAGCGCGATCCTCATAGACATGCAAGGTGAAGGCGCCGAAGGCCGTCTGAATCGGACGCGAAGAAACGCGCCTCACCAGACTTTCATTGGCACTTCGATATTTGATGAGATCTGCGATCGTGCCGATCTTCAACCCATGGGTCTGCGCAAAAGTGACCAGATCCGGCAGTCGCGCCATCGATCCATCATCTTTCAGAATCTCGCAGATCACCGCTGCAGGCTCAAGGCCCGCAAGCTGCGCAAGATCACAGCCCGCCTCAGTGTGACCAGCCCGGGCCAGCACGCCACCAGGCTGCGCCTGAAGCGGAAAGATATGTCCTGGCTGAACCAGGTCTTGCGGCTTGGCCTTCGGGGCAACCGCTGCAGACACCGTGCGCGCGCGGTCCGCAGCGCTAATGCCTGTCGTCACCCCCGTCGCCGCCTCAATCGACACCGTAAATGCCGTTCGATGCGGTGACTGGTTATCGTTCACCATGGGCTGCAGCTGAAGCTGACGACATCTCGCTTCAGTCAATGTCAGACAGATCAGGCCCCGACCGTACTTGGCCATAAAGTTGATCGCATCCGGCGTCACGGCAGATGCCGCCATCACCAGATCCCCCTCGTTCTCACGGTCTTCGTCATCGACGAGGACCACCATGCGGCCGGCACGGATCTCATCGATCAGCTCAGTGATATCAGATAAAAAGCGGTTCGGCATAGGGCTTAGGTTTGATGAAGACGTTCAAGGATTCGGGCGACCTGCTTCGCGAGCTGGTCCACCTCGAGGTTCAGAAAATCACCAGCGGTACGCTCATGCAAGGTGGTTGCCATCCAGGTATGCGGGATCAGGTTCAACATGATCTCAGTGCCATCAGCAGTATCGGTGAGCGCATTGACGGTAAGACTGACCCCGTCCAGGGTGATCGACCCCTTGTGACTGACATAGGGTGCAAAGGCGCGATCAATCCCAACGCGAAACTGCCAAGACTCGCCTGCAGACGTCACCGATAACAAGGTGGCACGCCCATCGACATGGCCAGAGACCAGGTGGCCGCCCAGTCGATCACTCGCACGCATCGCCTTCTCAAGATTGACAGCGCCGGGTTGATCAAGTCGCGTGGTCTTACTGAGACTCTCCATGGAGACGTCCACCTCAAAGGCCTCGTTGGCTCGACTGACGACCGTCATGCAGGCGCCATTGACGGCAATCGAATCACCAATTGCCACGTCACCCGCCTCTAAGCTACCAAAGGCAATCGTCAGTCGCAGTCCTTGCTGATCGCCGTCTGCAGCCCAGCTGCAGGTGGTCGGCGCAACCGACACAATCTCCCCGATTCCTTGCACGATTCCCGTAAACATAGCCGCAGTCTAGCCCCTGGATCTAATCTTTGACCAATCGCGCACGAAGGCTATTTCCAATCATGCGGGTCTCCTGCCAACGCCAGCGCCGGACAGCATCCAGTGTCGACCAGGGGCCAAGCCCTTCGGCCATCGGTAGGCCAGGGCCTAGAAACATGGGCGCTAAATAGATCAGACACTCATCGACCAGCTGGTCTTGCAACATCGCGCCAGTCAGTCGGGCACCCGCCTCAAGGTGAAGCTCATTGCAGCCTCGCTCCCCCATCAGCCGCATCAACGACGAGAGGTCAACTTTGTGAGAGCTCGACACCGTCGGCACCTGAATCACCTCGACCCCAAGATCTTGGCACTGGCGTCGCTTTTCAGAGAACAATGGTTTTTCAAGGTCAACGGTCACAGCGACAAGCGTCGACCCACCCGACAGAATCGCAGCCCCGAGATCAATCTCGAATCGCGCATCTGTGACGATGCGAAGCGGCTGACGCGAGGTCGCAATCGCACGCACATTTAGCCGCGGATTGTCCTGTCGCACCGTGCCGATGCCAGTCATCACTGCACAAGCCCGCGCCCGCCAGACATGGCCATCATCACGCGCAGGGGCATCCGTAATCCACTGACTCGTGCCATCTGGGAGCGCCGTCTGGCCATCGATTGACGCAGCGATTTTTGCCCGAACCCATGGCAGCCCAGTCGCCATCCGCTTCACAAATCCAATATTGAGCGCACGCGCCTCTTCTTCCAAGAGGCCGCAGCGCACCTCAATGCCTGCGTCACGCAGGCGTGCAAGTCCTTTGCCAGCAACCTGTGGATTGGGATCTTGCATCGCTACCACCACACGCGCGATCTGTGCCTCGATCAAAAGATCAGCACACGGTGGCGTCCGCCCAAAATGACTGCAGGGCTCTAAGGTGATGTAAGCGGTCGCCCCCCTAACACGCGCACGATCGATCGAGGCAATCGCCATCCGTTCGGCATGCGCCGCTCCAGCCCGCTCATGCCAGCCCGTCGCAATCACCTGCCCGTCTTTTACTAATACACAGCCCACACGGGGGTTCGGCGTGGTTGTGTTCATGCCCTTTTCGGCCAGGACCAAAGCCTGGCGCATGAAGATCTCGTCTTCGCGACTAAACATCTAGCGCTTCTTTCGACCTGACTTCGGACTAACTTCGGCAACGAGCTCCTGAAACTCTGCAACGTCTTGAAAGCTGCGATAGACCGAGGCGAATCGAATGTAGGCAACCTTGTCGAGTTTTTTGAGTTCGTGCATCACCAGCTCGCCAATCCGCTGTGTCGAGACCTCGCGCTCGCCGCTTGCCGCCAACTGTTCCTCGACACGGCGAACGGATGCCTCAACAATTTCCGCAGGCACAGGCCGTTTCCGCAGGGCCAGCAAGAAACTCGCACGGAGTCGCTTCTCATCGAACTCCAACCGTGCGCCGTTTTTCTTCACCACATAGGGTAGCGACAGCTCCACGCGCTCGACGGTTTTAAATCGACGGTTACAGGCGAGGCAACGTCTGCGTCGACGAATCTCAATCCCGTCCTCAGAGACCCGGGTCTCTGTTACCTGGGTATCCTCTGAGGCACAGGCAGGACAGCGCATAAAAGCTCAGTTATCGGTAGACCGGAAACTTCGCGGTCAAGGCCTCCACCTGGCTGCGCACCTTCGCCAGCGCCGAGGCATCTTCTGGTGCCTCTAGGACATCGGCAATCAGATTGCCCACCAAGGTCATTTCTTGGGGGCCAAAGCCACGTGTCGTACAAGCCGGCGTTCCCAGGCGAATGCCGCTGGTGACCATGGCTTTTTCCGGGTCATTCGGAATCGCGTTCTTGTTCACCGTGATGTGCGCCTGACCAAGTGCTGCCTCTGCCGCCTTACCCGTTATGTTCTTTGCACGAAGATCTACCAGCATGACGTGGCTTTCCGTACGACCCGACACAATCCGCAGACCACGAGCCACCAAAGCCTGAGACAAGGCCTGGGCGTTGTCGAGAATCTTTTGCGAATAGACCTTGAACTCGGGCTTTAACGCCTCACCAAAGGCCACTGCCTTGGCCGCAATCACGTGCATCAACGGGCCGCCCTGCAGGCCTGGGAATACGGCGCTATTGATTGCCTTTTCATGCTCGGCCTTCATCAGAATGATGCCGCCACGCGGGCCACGCAGACTCTTGTGCGTCGTCGACGTCACCACATCGGCATGCGGCACAGGGTTGGGATATACGCCACCAGCGATCAAACCAGAGTAATGCGCCATATCGACCATGAAAATGGCGCCAATCTCTTTTGCGACTTTCGCAAAGCGTGCCCAGTCTGTTTTCAGGGCGTAGGCAGATGCCCCCGCAATCAGAAGTTTGGGCTTGTGCTCGCGCGCTAAGGCCTCCATCCGGTCATAGTCAATCTCTTCTTTTGCATTAAGACCGTAAGGCACCACGTTGAACCACTTGCCAGACATATTGAGCGGCATGCCGTGTGTCAGGTGACCGCCTTCTGCAAGCGACAAACCCATAATGGTGTCGCCAGGCTTCAAGAACGCCAGAAAAACAGCCTGATTGGCCTGTGCGCCCGAATGCGGCTGCACGTTTGCAGCCTCGGCACCATAGAGCTGCTTCAGGCGATCAATCGCGAGCTGTTCGACCACATCGACATGCTCACAGCCGCCGTAGTAACGCTTACCTGGATAGCCCTCTGCATATTTGTTCGTGAGCTGGGATCCCTGCGCTGCCATGACTGCTGGGCTTGCATAGTTCTCAGACGCAATCAGCTCAATGTGGGCCTCTTGACGCGCATTTTCAGCAGCGATCGCCGCGGCAACATCAGCATCAAGCTGCGATAAGGGAGTTTGACGATCAAACATAAGAGTTCCTATCTGAAGACGAAAAAGTAGCGACGAGTTGACCATCAGGGAGACGACTCACGGACAGCAGACACCACTGCATCCAGAGCAGTCCAAAAATTAAGTGGGCCACCAACAAATGCACCGGCTGGGCAACCGCTGGGAACCCCAGGTGATTGAGTGCGCCACCCAGCAGCATCTCAAAGACAATCAGCGCCACGAGCCACCAGGCCGCCAGCCCGACCGAGGTCTTTCGAAGGTTGCTCTTCAAGACCTTCGCGATCAGGATCAGGGCAAGTCCAAGAATGACCCATGAGAACGATCGATGGACGTAAAAAATCTGCGGCACCATCTGGATCCATTCATCACGCTGGGCATCGGTGGCGTTCCGGCTAATCCAGTCCACGCTCTCGCGGATCTGAAGACCCAGCACAATCTGAATAATCAAGGCTGCCATCGTGAACAACAGCAGTTTGCGAAACCAGTCAGGAAGACCGCCGCGGATTGTCTCCGCAAAGACACCTCGGCCGGCTCTCACCGTTGCATAAATCAGCGCCATCTGGACGATAAAGGCGCCGGCCATGTGCAGCGAGATCATCACAGGCTTGAGGTTGGAGGCCACCACACGCGATCCAAGCCAGCCGTTAAATGCCACGGCCACCAACGCGAGCACCGCCACCCAGAAGACAGGAGGGTCAATCCGACGAAACCGCCAGGTGGTGGCGACAAACCCAATGATTAACAGACCAATCGAGGCACCAATCAGTCGGTTGACGTATTCAATCCAGGTTTTTGTCGCATCAAAGGGTGCCGTGTCATAGCCCCGATCAGCATAGATCTCTCGCCAGTTCGGGGGCAGCTGAGATTCATCCGTTGGGGGAATCCATTGCCCAAAACACAACGGCCAATCCGGGCAGCCCATGCCGGCACCAGTGGCACGAACCGTGCCTCCAACCAGAATCAAAAGATAGACCGCGATGACTGCGATCAGTCCCATTCTTGTTACCTGCTTGTGGCTGACAGAAGTCATGACAGCGTCACCCTTGCGAATTTGCGTTTTCCGACCTGCAGCACATAGACCCCAGCGGTAATCGACTGGTTGCGATCAACAACCTTCTCACCATCAATCCGAACCCCACCCTGCTCGATATTCCGAATCGCCTCTGCGGAGGATGGGGCAAGGCCTGCCTGTTTCAGGGCCGCAACAATACCGAGCGGCGCACCCGAGAGGCTGATCTCCGGCATCTCCTCAGGGATGGCCCCCTGTTTGAATCGCGCCTCAAAATCATCGAGGGCCTGCTGTGCAGCGGCGGCTGAATGAAAACGCGTCACCAGTTCTAGGCCCAGATCAACCTTCACGTCACGCGGATTTCGACCAGAGGCCACCTCCGCCTTTAATGCCGCAATCTGGGACATGGGACGAAACGACAACAGTTCCAAGTATCGCCACATGAGGGTGTCCGAGATCGACATGATCTTGCCGAACATCTCACTGGGCTTTTCAGAAATCCCAATGTAATTCCCTTTGCTCTTGGACATCTTCTCGACGCCATCCAGTCCTTCCAAAAGCGGCATGGTCAGAATGCACTGCGGCGCCTGACCGTATTCCCGCTGTAACTCGCGACCCATCAGTAGATTGAACTTCTGATCCGTTCCGCCAAGCTCCAGATCAGCCTTCAAGGCGACCGAGTCATAGCCCTGCACCAGCGGGTAGAGAAACTCGTGAACCGAAATCGGCACGCCCGCCTTATAACGTTTGGTGAAGTCATCGCGCTCAAGCATGCGCGCCACCGTGTAGCGCGCCGACAGCTGAATCATGCCGCGTGCGCCTAGGGCATCACACCATTCGGAATTCTTCCGAATCTCTGTCTTCGTCGGATCCAACACCAGCGCCGCCTGATTAAAATAAGTCTGGGCATTGACAGCGATCTCTTCTGCGGTCAACGGTGGGCGCGTGGCATTACGACCCGTCGGGTCACCAATTAACGCGGTGAAATCGCCAATCAGAAAAATAACCGTGTGCCCAAGGTCCTGGAGCTGCCGAAGCTTATTGAGGACGACTGTGTGCCCAAAGTGAAGATCCGGTGCTGTGGGGTCTAGGCCCAGCTTTATTCGGAGCGGACGACCCGTCTTTTCAGAGGCCGCAAGCTTGGCCAGAAACTCCTGTTCAACCAAGAGCTCATCGCAGCCCCGACGAACAATTTCCATCGCGGCACGAACGGCATCCGAGACGGACGTCTCGATAGAGGGGACAGAAGACGACAAAGCGGTGCTCAAAGGAGGGTTCTCGCAGAGTTGGGGGGAATAAGAGGCTAGAATTTTAGCCCTTATGCTGCCTGCCTTCCTTCCCCGCCCCGAACGCCTATGGACCCTCGGTCCCGCTGCACTCGGGCTCATCATGGCCATCATTACAGCGCTGGGTGTCTCGGGCGTTTCCGAGGCGGAATCCAAGGTGCTGGCTGCTCAGATCGCCGTGGAGCTCAAGCCCCAAGGGCTGGCTGAACAGGCCTCGGCCCTGGCGGCACACGGCTTAGAGCTGACCCGAGAGGACGAGGTTCGGCGTAACGACTCGATCGATACCCTGTTTGAGCGTCTGGGTATTGATGACCCAGCGGCGCGACAGTACCTACGACGGGACAACCGGACCTTGGCTGTGCTTCGCGGCAACGTCGGTCAGACAGCCCTGGTCCGTACCGATCTTCAGGGCCGACTGCTCAGACTCCAACTCCTGAATAAATTAGACGCCTGGATTGTTGAACGAACCGGCGAGAATCAATTTGTTACCCGAACGGCCCGACTCGGTTCAGAGATTCGGGTCGAGCATCGCTCAGTCGAAGTCGGAAGGTCCTTCTTCGGAGCGATGGACGAGGCAGGCGTCCCCGATGCGATCACCGAACAGGTGGTCACCCTGTTTGAATCAGACATCGACTTTCGTCGTCAGGTCGGGGAAGGCGACATTGTTCGGGTGATCTATGAAAACCAGCTCGTCGGCGGAAAAGACATTGGGGCCTACAAGCTCTTGGCCGTCCGATTCGAAGCCGATGCCAACAAGACCTATGAGGCCCTCTACTTTGAGAACCCGACCACCAAGAAGGGGAACTACTACGATGCCCAGGGACGCTCTGTAAAACGGGGCTTCTTGGCGGCACCACTGCGTTATACCCGGATGTCATCGGGCTTCACGACCTATCGCCTACACCCCTTGTTCGGAGACCCGCGCGCGCACCGCGGCGTGGACTACGCGGCCCCGCTGGGCACGCCGGTTCGTTCCGTCGCAGATGGCGTGGTGATCTCAAAAGGATGGAGTACCGGTTATGGCAACACCGTCGAGATTAGACACAATGAGCGTTACACCACGCTCTATGCGCACTTAAGCGGCTATGCCCCAAATCTCGCACGCGGCAAATCGGTGCAAATGGGAGAGGTCATTGGATTTGTGGGCACAACCGGTTGGGCAACAGGCCCTCACCTGCACTACGAGTTCCGAATCAACGGGCGACACATGGATCCCAGTCGTATCCTCGCCGAAAATCCACAGGTTCCCGCACTCCAGGGTGACGTCCTGACGCAGTTCCAGGTCGTGGCAACAGATCTGCGTGCGCGACTCTCGCTTCTTGATAACGTCAACACCGCTAAGGCCCAGTAATGGCTAGCGCCGATCAGGCCACAGGACTCTCACGTGTCGCTGGGGTGATGACCGGTACCAGCATGGATGCGATAGACGTCGCCATCCTCTCGATCGGTCAGCAGGTCACCTTGGGTCAGATCGAATCGTTGATTCGTCTCGATCACTTCGGATCGCGCCCGCTCGATCGCCAACTCGTCACCATGCTGATGGCCCTGCAGCAGCCCGGAGAAGATGAGCTCCATCGACAGGCACTTGCAAGCAACACCTTTGCCGATGCCGTGAGCCGCACGATTCTCGAGACCCTCACGCAGGCGGGACTCACCCCCAAAGACATCAGTGCCGTCGGTGTCCACGGCCAGACCGTTCGGCATCGTCCCGAGCTGGGTTATACGATTCAGCTCAATGCGCCGGCCCGTATTGCCGAGACCACCGGTATTCGTGTTGTCTCCGATTTTCGAAGCCGAGATATTGCCGCTCAGGGGCAAGGCGCGCCCTTGGTGCCGGCATTTCATCGCGCCATTTTTAGTCAACACCAAGACCTCAAAGCCGTCGTCAACATCGGTGGCATTGCAAACCTGACCTGGCTAGGCAGCCCCCTTATCGGATTCGATACAGGGCCGGGAAACTGTCTGATGGATCTGTGGATGCAACGGCATCGTGGTGAATCCTTTGACCGCAATGGCGCCTGGGCAGCATCCGGGAAGTGTCATGAACCGCTGCTGAGCGCGATGCAGTCGGATCCCTTCTTTGCCAAGAGACAACCCAAGAGCACTGGCCGGGATTTATTTTCCACGCAATGGCTTGATCAACATCTTGCACAACACAGGTCACTCGCGACCGAAGATGTTCAGGCGACGCTGCTCATGCTGACCGCAGAGACGATCGCGCAGGCAATCATTGATCAAGAAAAACAATCCAGCGAAAAAGATCCTGCAGCCATTGCACTCTCAACCGTTGCGGTCTGCGGCGGTGGCGCACAAAACCCAGTACTGATGAAGGCGCTGTCTGATCGACTCTCAGAGCGACTTGCCCGCTCGATTCGCGTCTCGTCCACAGCGCACCTTGGATGGGACCCGCAAGTCATTGAGGCGAGCGCCTTCGCCTGGCTGGCGTATCAGACGCTCAACGGAGCGCCAGGGAATTGCCCTGAGGTCACCGGCGCACTCGGGCCAAGAATCCTGGGATCGATCACCCCCGCTTAAATCAGGCCCGGTTTCGAGAACTGAACGTCGTTACGACAACCGGGCATCGACCCACTCAACCCAATGGGCCACAGCCGTCTCGGTGCCGGACTGCAGGTGCGTGATACAGCCAACGTTAGCCGACAAGATTAATTGAGGGGCCTGCTGCTCAAGGGCCGCAAGCTTTCGCTCTTTCAGCGCCTGCGATAACGCAGGCTGCAACACCGAATAGGTGCCAGCGGATCCGCAGCAGAGATGACTGTCGGCGACAGGCACCAGCGTCGCACCAAGCGTGGTGAGAAGTTTTTCCACGGCCCCACGGATTTTTAATCCGTGCTGCAGCGTGCACGGCGGATGAAAGGCCACACGATCAAAACGCGCAAGCGTCGACGACCAATCGCTTGTCGCTGTCTTTGCCGGATTCTGTCTGCGCTCCTGGATTTTTTGCGACAGCGCGGGCATGAGAGACTCAAGAAACTCGACAGGATCCTTGGTCAGGCGACTGACCGCCGCCGCTTTTTCCGCATAGACAGGATCATCGGCGAAGTGATGGCCGTAGTCTTTCACCATCACACCACAGCCACTGGCGTTCACCACAATGGCCTCGACCTCACCCGCCTGAATCAGTGGCCACCAGGCATCGATATTGCGCCGTGCGTCCTCAAGGCCGCCCGCGGTGTCTGCTAAGTGATGCTTGATCGCGCCACAACAGCCCGAGCCCTCTACAACCATCGACTGAATCTCCAGATGATCGAGCAGTCGTCGTGTCGCCGCATCAATGCCGGGCAGCATGGCGGGCTGAACACAGCCCTTTAACAGAATCACACGACGTGCATGACTGCGGGTCGGAATCTGACCAGGATGACGATAGGCCGGCACCTTCGCCTTCAGCGACGCTGGCAAAAGGCTACGGACCGACTGACCGACCCGCATCGCCGGTGCAAACCAACGCGAGGTTAAACCGGTCTTTAGAAGTTGTCGTGTGAGTCGCTCTCCCGCTGGCCGCGTCACACGGGTCTCAATCATGTTGCGACCAATGTCAACGAGTCGGCCGTAGTCAACTCCGGAAGGGCATGTCGTCTCGCAGTTACGACAGGTCAGGCAGCGATCAAGATGCAGCTGTGTCTCGCGGGTGACTGTCTCCCCTTCGACCATCTGCTTGATCATGTAGATCCGACCACGCGGTCCATCACGCTCGTCCCCAAGGATCTGATAAGTCGGACAGGTGGCCGTGCAAAACCCACAGTGGACACACTTGCGCAGAATCTCCTGCGCCTGCTGCCCTTGGGCAGTTCCTGCAAATTCAGGGGCGAGTGTGGTTTCCATAGGGTCAGTGCAATCCCAGTAATGTCATGGGCAATTTAGAGATCGGCATACAGACGGCCAGGATTAAAAATCCGATTCGGATCAAGCTCCTGCTTAATCCGCTGATGCACCTTATGAATCGATGTTGATAGCGCTGTAAAGACATCCTCAGTCAATGAGACATCATTCACCGATCGCCGAAACAACGTAGCATGTCCGCCATGCGCCTGTGCTATTCGCCGTACCTCTGCAGCGGGCAGATCGGTTCTCACCCAACGACAGGCGCCAGCCCACTCGATCCACTGTCGCTCTCCTAACGCGGCAAGGTGCGGCGTGACAGACGGTAACGCCACCCGCCAGAGTGCCTTCGGTGAGGTCAAAGAGACCTGGAAAAAATCATCGTGCTGATCACGCAGTGATGCCCAAAAGGTCTGCGCCTGGTCTACAGACATCTTTTGTCCACCCAGCTTTTCACAGGCAGATGTCACCGCAGCGACCGCCCCTGAAAGTCGCACGGCAAGCTGGCCATTCGCCCAGCTGGTCGCGGAAATCGGCAACGGCTGCCCGAGCCAGGCATTGGCCCACTGGATCGACTCCTCCGCAGTGACGGAAAAACAAATCGTCTCCTCCGCAGGGGGCGTTGGCAGCACTTTGAGCGAGACATCCACAATCAGGCCAAGGGTTCCCAAGGCGCCGGTATGCAGGCGCGACAGATCATACCCAGCCACGTTCTTCATGACCGTTCCGCCGTAACGCATCGGCGTTGCAAGACTATCCAGCACCGTCATGCCAAGAACAAAATCTTTTGCAGCGCCTGCGGTCATGCGTCGCGGACCTGACAATCCGGTCGCCATCATGCCCCCCACCGTGCCATTACCGCCAAAGCGCGGGGGTTCAAAGGCAAGCATCTGGTGGGCGCCAGCCAGAGTCTTCTCAAGATCTGCGATACGCGTCCCGGAGCGGACCACGACCACAAGCTCTGTTGGATCGTAGTCCACGATGCCGGCGTAACCGAGCGTAGACAGCTGTTGATCTGCAAGAACCGCATGACCATAGAACGCCTTACTGCCCGAACCGGTAATCTCGAGTGACCGCGCCTGCGCATTGGCCGCACGAATCGTTTCCGTTGCCTGGGCAAGCCAATCGGTCGTCGCAGAAGTCACAGCAGCGTTTGTCATCAGTGCGTTAAAAACGGGGGAGCTCAGGAAACTTCAAGGCACCGCGATGAATATGCATCTTGCCGTACTCCGCACACCGCGAAAGCGTCGGAATGGCCTTGCCGGGATTGAGGAGTCCCACTGGATCAAAGGCGCGCTTCACCGCAAAGAAGCTCATACGCTCTTCAGGGGAGAACTGCACACACATGCTATTGATCTTCTCAATACCAACCCCGTGTTCGCCCGTGACGGTGCCGCCAAATTCAACGCATCGCTCAAGAATCTCAGCACCAAACAGCTCGGCACGGTGAAACTCGCCAGGATTCGCAGCATCGAACAGAATCAGCGGATGCAGATTGCCGTCTCCCGCATGAAACACATTCATACAGCCCAGATCGTATTTCTTCTCCATCTCCGCGATTGCTTTGAGCATCTCGCCAAGCCGGCGCCGTGGAATCGTGCCATCCATACAGTAGTAATCAGCAGCAACGCGGCCTGCAGCAGGAAAAGCGTTTTTGCGGCCCGACCAAAACCGCAGTCGTTCTTCTTCTGTCTGCGAGACCCGAAGATCGGTGGCGCCACTCTTCGACAGGACAGCCTTCATGCGCTCAATTTCCTCGGCAACCTCTTCCGGTGTGCCATCTGATTCACACAGCAGAATCGCTGCGGCATTCAAGTCATAGCCCGCATGCACAAACTCTTCCACGGCACGAGTGGTCTTCTGATCCATCATCTCAAGACCCGCTGGAATGATGCCGGCCGCAATCAGATCAGCAACGGCATGACCCGATTTCTCGACGTCATCAAAAGACGCCATGATCACTTTCGCTAGCTGGGGCTTTGGTACAAGCTTGACGGTAATCTCGGTGACCACCGCAAGCATGCCCTCTGAACCGATCAACACGGACAGCAGATCAAACCCCGGGACATCGAGCGCCTCTGAGCCAAGCTCTAAGACCTCCCCTTCAATCGTGATGCCACGAACTCGCAGTACGTTATGCACCGTCAGTCCATACTTCAGGCAGTGCACACCACCGGAGTTCTCAGCGACATTACCGCCAATAGAGCAGGCAATTTGAGATGAGGGATCCGGCGCGTAGTACAACTGATGGGGCGCAGCCGCCTCAGAGATCGCCGCATTCCGAACCCCTGGCTGCACCCGTGCAACGCGAGCGATCGGATCAATCGACAGAATCTTATTGAACCGGGCCAGCGACAACACGATACCGCCACGATGCGGTGTGGCACCCCCCGAGAGGCCCGTGCCCGCCCCACGCGCAACCACCGGCACATCGTGCGCATGGGCGACTTTCAAGATCGCCACCACTTCATGCTCCTGCGTCGGCAACACCACAACGGCCGGAACCTGGCGATACCCCGCAA
>JBDLRA010000032.1:0-4483 GCA_039800285.1 Pseudomonadota bacterium | reverse complement strand
TCGCACAGGCCTGTCATGGCGGCGGGATGCGGATTTATGCAGCCTCCGATCTGTTGGGCGTGGAGCTTGGTGGTGCGATGAAGAACGTCCTCGCGATCGCCGCGGGAGTCTGCGATGGTCTTGATCTTGGCGGGAATGCACGCGCCGCATTGCTCACACGCGGCCTTGCGGAGATGGCCCGACTGGGGGTGGCCATTGGTGCCCAGCCACAGAGCTTTATGGGTCTTGCCACACTCGGCGATCTGATTCTGACAGCAACAGGAGACCTCTCGCGGAATCGGCGTGTTGGTCTTGCGCTCGCGAAAGGTGAGTCGCTCTCGGAAATCGTTCGTGCGCTCGGTCATGTTGCGGAAGGTGTCACCACGGCGCCTGCGCTCTTGGCGCTTGCAAAGCGGTCCTCTGTGGAGGTCCCGATTACCGAATCGGTGTGTCGTTTGTTATCGGGAGAAGTCTCTCCTGCCCAGGCGATCGCCCAGTTGATGTCTCGAGAACCAAAGGATGAAATCAGTGGCTAAACCAGTGAAGTCGATCACCGTATTCTGTGGATCGCGTAGTGGACGCGACCCGAAGTGGATTGAAATCGCAGAGGCCTGCGGACGTGAAATGGCCAAGCGAGATCTTGCGCTGGTGTTTGGGGGTGGCAGAAATGGACTGATGGGTGCCGTGGCACGCGGTGTGATTACGTCGAAAGGCAAGTCGACCGGCGTGATTCCTGAGAGCCTCTTGGCGATCGAGCCGGCCATGGAGGAATTGACGGAATTGTTCGTCGTGGACTCCATGCATACGCGTAAGGCGCTGATGTCCGAGCGGGCCGATGCATTTTTGGTATTGCCAGGCGGCATTGGCACATTTGAAGAATTTTTTGAAACCTGGACCTGGCATCAGATTGGGCTGCACAGCAAGCCGATTGTGCTTTTTAATCTCGATGACTATTACACGCCGCTTCTTCAGTTTCTAAGGCAGGCGATGGACTGTGGGTTTCTCAATTCGCGTCATCATGACCATCTGCGCGTGGCGACAACCGTGGCGCAGGCGTTTGATCTGCTGACGACGCCTTACGAGATTCCGCCGTCGCCAGGCAAGCCCGCGCCGGAATAACCCAGCTGACGCCAGGCCTCGTAGACCACAATCGCGACAGCGTTGGAGAGGTTTAGGCTGCGGTTATTCGGGCGCATCGGAATGCGCAGTCGCTGCGCCGGTGCAAACGATGCAAGGCGCGCGCCAAGGCCTTTGGTTTCTGATCCAAAGACGATCCAATCCCCTTCGGTAAAGGCCACGTCCGAGAGGCCGCGCTGACCTTTTGTGGTGATCGCAAACAGACGCGCTGGATCCGGTTTCTCGGTCGTCAGGAATTGATCCCAGCTGGGATGGCAGGTGAACGAGGCGAGCTCGTGATAGTCCAGTCCTGCACGTCGCATTTTTGCGTGATCAATCGGAAAACCCAGCGGCTCAATCAGATGTAGCCGCGCCCCGGCATTCGCGCAGAGTCGAATGACATTTCCGGTGTTGGGGGGGATTTCGGGTTCGACGAGAACAACGTTCAGCATGGTCAAGAGTGTCTAATAGATCTCGAAGGTTGTTGGACTCGGGCAATCACCGCTGCCGCGATCACCAGACCACCACGTTCGTGGATGGCGCGTGCCGCCTCTCGCAGGGTAGATCCAGTGGTCATGATGTCATCGATTAATAGGCAACGCTGCCCTTGGACTTTTTCTGAAGCCCAGAAGCTTCCGCGAAGATTGGCGAGCCGTTCCTCACGAAATAATCCTGCCTGACGTGCGGTCCGTTTTGTTTTTCTGAGCCATCGCGAGGTCATCTGTAGTCCCCATGCCCGTGCTGCGTGACGGGCAATCAACACAGACTGGTTGTATCCACGATCGGCGAGACGTCTCTCCGATAACGGAATGGGGAGTGCGACAGGTGGGTTACCGAGCCACGGTCTTGGCAGTCTGCCCAGACATTGACCCAGCCATCGTGCATGACCCCAGTCGCCGAGGTATTTGGATCGAATCACAGCGTCACTGAGCAGGCCGCCATACGATTCACGAAACAGCACAGGGATGCGCTGATGGTCGATAGCAAGGCTCGTTACCCCCCACGACGTTTTGCGAATCGTCGCTGTGCAATCTGTGCAGAGTGCATCACCATGCGCTGAGGCACCACACAGTAAGCATGGAGATCCCAGCAGGATGCGCAAAGGTCGCCAGAAAAGTGAGTCAAAAGAACGCCGCATCGGCCCACTATACTCAGCCCATGTCGACTGATCCGCTCATCCGTTCGATCGATCCTCTCGCTACGCGGGCTCAGCTTGGCCGACGTGGTTTTGCAAACGTCGCTGCGCATCCGTTGTGGCAAGAGGCGGCGTCCCGACTCGACGATCGAATGACCTACATCCGAGCTCCGGAAGGGGAACGGCTTGACTATGGACTGGCGCAGTTTGGTCAGCCGATTACGGCGGCGCCGGGGTCGCTCGGGATGGTGGTCTCTGTGGGGCTCTTGGCCTATCTGTCAGACCAGCGTTCGACCTTGGCCTATTGGGCCAAGACGCTCGCGCCTGGGGGGCTCCTCATGTTCTGTACGCTCGGTCCCGACAGCTTTCGGCCCCTCGCGGTTGCGCTCGGGGACCATGACCAGACCCGACACGCCCCCGGCTATCCCGATATGCATGACCTTGGAGATGCCTTGGTCGGACTTCGGCTGGCCAATCCGGTGATGGATGTGGAGTGGCTAACCCTGACCTATGCTGATCCCGAATCTGCATTGGTAGACCTCCGGCTTATTGGGGGAAACCCTATGTTGGGTCGTCCCAAAGGACTTCGGGGGAGGGCCTGGCGGCAACGGGTGCTGGAGGCCTTGGCGACGCTTGAGCGAAATGGTCGTATCGAGGTTCCGATTGAGCTGGTCTTCGGACACGCCTGGGCCGTCACCCCAAAGACAGCATCGAAGGATCAGGCGCAGGCGATTCAGTGGTTCGGGAAAGCACCAAAAGATTCGGGAAGCGGCATATAATCCGCCCGACTCGGTCGTAAGCCTGACGACGTTAGGGGGAGAGCGTGGAGACGGAATCGAGATCATGGGTGCTCAAGCGCAACTGCGTCATGACACCTGGACAGTTGCTGGGCGCCTTCGGGGTGCTGGGCGCTGGATCGGTCGCCGTCTCTATACCGTGGGCACTAACAGGTGCCTGGTTGGTAATCCCCTTTATGTTGATTGAGCTCGCGGCGCTCGCCGTGGCTTTTTTCGTTTATTCACGTCATGTGAACGATGGGGAAAAGATCACGTTGGATGAGATGAAGGTTCGTGTGGATGTCACGCAAGGTGCAAAGACGGAAACACGAGAGCTTCCTCGGCAGTGGCTTCGCTGTGGCCTTGAAGAAGGTCAACGCGGGCTCGTGCGACTAAGAAGCCCCCAGGCGGAACTCTTGGTTGGGCGGTTTGCAAGTCCGGTGGGTCGGGAGCGGTTTTATCGAGAGTTTCGATCGGCGCTAGGACTGCAGTAAGCGCCGAGCAAGATGGGCCAAGCGAAGCGCGCGAGGCGTGAAGTTGAGATGGGCGAATTGCTTAAACAACATTGAAGACGGGGGAGATCTATTCAATGGACGGTCGGTATAACCTTCAGACACCTGCCAGCATGATGGCAACGGATCTGTACAACCTGCACACATTTTTGTTTGTGCTCTGCCTCGTGATTTTCGTGGCGGTGTTTGGCGTGATGTTCTATTCGATCTATGCCCATCGCAAATCAAAAGGACATAAGGCCGCAACCTTCCATGAGAGCACCGCGGTCGAAGTGGCCTGGACGGTGATTCCTTTCTTGATCGTTGTCGTGATTGGTGTCTATGCAACGCCGATCGTGATTGCCCAGAAAGACACGGCGAACGCCGACATCACGATCAAGGCAACCGGCTACCAGTGGAAATGGGGCTATGACTATCTGAAGGGCGAAGGCGAAGGCATCTCCTTCATGTCTACGCTCTCGACACCTCAGGATCAAATTCGTGGTCTCGCACCGAAGGGTGAGCACTATCTCTCCGAAGTCGATAACCCGGTTGTCGTGCCCGTTGGCAAAAAGATTCGTGTTGTCACTACGGCGAATGACGTCATCCATGCCTGGATGGTGCCGGCCTTTGGTGTGAAGCAGGACGCGATTCCCGGTTTTGTGCGAGACACCTGGTTTAAGGCTGAGAAAGAAGGCACCTATCGTGGCCATTGCGCAGAGCTCTGCGGTAAAGACCATGCCTTCATGCCGATCGTGGTCAAGGTGGTCTCCGCAGAGGAGTACACCAAGTGGGTGGCCAGTCAGCCGAAAGCGGCTGCTGCAGTGAAGACTGCAGCGGTTGCTCCGGCAGCGAAATAACGCAGCGCGTTCCGAATTTAAGGAGAAGAGTATGAGTGCAGTTCTCGAACCCGGCCACGGCGTAGCAGGCCATGATGACCACGCCCACGACCATCCGCACGGATGGCGTCGTTGGGTGTTTGCGAC
>JBDLRA010000031.1:0-17583 GCA_039800285.1 Pseudomonadota bacterium | reverse complement strand
CTATTGAGATGGGCTGCGATCCGCATGATATTGGCAAGACTATTCACCCGCATCCCACGTTGGGAGAGTCCATCGGCATGGTCGCCGAGGTCTTTGCGGGGACCTGCACGGACCTTCCGCCAGCGAAAAAGAAACCCTCTGCCTGAGGCGAACGCCAAAGGCAGGGCCAGCGCTTAAGGCTGGGACCGGTGTCGCCGGACCTGTTGTCGAACCTGGTTCGGTGCAGTTCCGCCGACATGGTCCCGGGCAACAACGGAGCCCTCGACCTTCAGGACCTCAAAGACATCGTCGCTAATCAAACTGCTAAACGATTGCAGTTCCTTGAGTGATAGCTCTGAGAGATCTTTCTTGCTTTGAACAGCAGCGCGAACGGCAAGGGCAACAGCCTCGTGCGCATCACGGAATGGCAGGCCTTTTTTCACCAGGTAGTCCGCAAGGTCCGTCGCAGTGGCATAGCCCTCCTGCGCGGCAGCGCGCATCGCCGATTTGTTCACCTGGATTCCCGCCACCATGTCTGCAAAGACTCGCAAAGTGTCTAGGACGGTGTCTGCAGTATCAAAGAGCGGTTCTTTGTCCTCTTGGTTGTCTTTGTTGTAGGCCAGCGCCTGACCTTTCATCAGGGTCATCAGTCCCATCAGATGCCCATAGACCCGGCCTGTCTTGCCCCTGGCCAGTTCAGGCACATCCGGATTTTTCTTCTGCGGCATGATCGAAGACCCAGTGCAGAAGCGGTCCGGTAACGCAATGAACCCGACACGTGGCGTCATCCACAGGATCAGTTCTTCTGACAGCCGAGAGATGTGCATCATGATCAGACTGCAGCTGGCAGTAAATTCAATCGCAAAGTCTCGGTCACTCACGGCATCAAGCGAGTTCTGACAGACACCATCAAAGCCAAGGCTTTTGGCAACGCGTTCGCGGTCGATTGGGTAAGACGTTCCTGCGAGGGCCGCTGCCCCGAGCGGCATGCGGTTTACTCGTTTTCTGCAATCCTGGAGCCGTTCGGCATCACGAGAGAACATCTCGACATACGCCATGAGATGATGGCCAAAGGTCACAGGCTGGGCGACTTGAAGATGGGTAAATCCCGGCATGATCGTCTCAGCATGTGCATCAGCCTGGGTAAGTAAGGATTCTCTCAGTGCTGTGAGCGCATGAAGAATCTCATCAATCGTGTGACGAACCCAGAGTCGAATATCCGTCGCAACCTGATCGTTACGGCTTCTTGCGGTATGCAGTCGCTTGCCGGCGTCACCGACAAGATCGGTGAGTCGTTTTTCAATATTGAGGTGAACATCCTCAAGGTCGAGTGACCATTCAAAAGCGCCCGCCTCGATATCTTTACGAATCTGGTCGAGTCCTTTTTGAATGGCTGCCAGGTCGTTCCCGCTGATGAGGCCAACATGGGCGAGCATCTCCGCGTGGGCGAGAGACCCCTGGATATCAAAAGGGGCCAGGCGGTAGTCAAACCCAACAGAGCCTGTATAGCGTTTGACTAGGTCAGATACAGGTTCGTTGAACCGCCCAGACCAGCCCTGGTTCTTTTTCGAGAATTGTTCAGTCATTTGATTGATACACTTGTAAATATGTGGATTATTGCATCGCGTGAGAGCAGGCTTGCCATGTGGCAGGCTGAGCATGTTCAGAGTCTCCTGGCTGAGGCCTCGGGGAAGCCCGTTGAGATCCTCGGGATGACGACCCGTGGCGACCAGATCCTTGACCGAACCCTTTCCAAGGTTGGCGGCAAGGGCCTGTTCGTTAAGGAGCTAGAAACCGCTCTGGAAGAGGGGAGAGCCCATCTTGCGGTGCACTCGCTCAAAGATGTCCCCATGGAACTTCCCCCGGGGTTCGAGCTTGCCTGCGTGATGTCGAGGGAAGACCCTCGAGACGCCTTTGTCTCTAATGATTTTGCCTCGCTGGAAGCGCTGCCCCCGGGAGCGGTTGTGGGCACATCGAGTCTTCGTCGTGAAGCACAGCTTCGTGCGGCCTATCCTGGCCTTCAGATTGTCCCCTTACGAGGAAACCTGGATACGCGCCTCGGGAAGCTCGATCGCGGTGAGATGCAGGCCATCATTCTGGCGGCTGCGGGACTGAAACGGCTTGGACTGGCGAATCGCATTCGTGAAGTGATCTCACCCGAGGTGCTTCTGCCAGCGGCTGGCCAGGGCGCGCTGGGAATTGAGATTCGGGCGGATGGCGATGGGATTCGGCAGGCCTTGTCTGCGCTGATTGACGAAAAGACCTTTCGTGAGGTTCGCGCTGAGCGCGCGGTATCGCGGGCGTTGGGCGGAAGCTGTCAGGTTCCACTCGCCGCTTACTGTGTGACAGAGCCCGATGGGCAGACCCTGCGACTAAGAGCACGTGTCGGCATGACGGATGGATCTCGAATCCTCAAGACCGAGTGTCTTGGTGCAGATCCTGAGGCGCTCGGACTATTGGCAGCGAAGGCGCTGACCGATCAGGGCGCGGATGAAATTCTTCGATCTTTGGGTCTGAGCTAGCCGTCCGGCCGGGGATCGCAGGGCCATGTCTAGACCCGTGATTTCTGTTGCGCTTCTCGCCAGGCCTGAGTGGCGTGGCCTTCCGTTGGAAAATCCCGTGCCTGAAGATTCGCGCATCTGGCCCGCGCCCCTTCAGCATCTGGTTCTTGAACAGGATCTTTCCGGGCAGCTTTACGCGGCGCTGATGGATTTTGTCGCAAAGAGGTCATCCATCGTGTGGGCCGTCATCACAAGTCCAGCATCTGTGATTGCGTTTGCCGATTGGATGTCGCGCCCTGATGCGAAGTGGGTTTCGGCGATTGCGCGTTTTGCAGCGGTGGGATCGGGCACTGCAGAGCAGATGATGCGCCGGGGGATCGGCACGCGATCAACGCTTACCGTTGGGGGCGATGCATCGATTGCCGACGCAATGACGACGGTAGAGATGATTTCTGATGCCTTGATGCGCGAGGGGGCATCATGGGCCGATCAGTCCTTCATCGTGGTGGGTGGTGTGGGTAATCGCCCTACGCTATGCGATGCGCTGCGTGCAAAAGGGGCGGGGGTCATGATGCTTCCGCTCTATCGTCGGGAGGATCTGGACTGGCCGGAGCGCGTGTGGGCTCAGTTGCGAGCGCACCCGGATCAGACCGCCGTCGTGGTGACGTCATCCACCGTGATTGAACGTCTGATGGCCTCGGTGGTGACGCATGGTGTTGATCCTGTTAGTCTCACTTGGGCGACACATCATGCGACGATTGCAGCGAATCTGACGGCGCGGGGCGTCTCGGCAATACGTCGTGTCCGATTGGATGTCTCGGCGCTCTCTAGTGATCTTTTTGAACATGAACAATACTGGTAAGACCATTACTGCTGCTGTGGCCTTCGGCCTTCTTGCCGCGACCGCCTGGTACGGTCTCGATAAGGGTGGACGGCAGGCGAGCCTTTTACAGCAAGGACAGCTTCAATCTGGTGTGGGCGCAGATGCGGCCTTGGAGGGCACGAAAGAAAATGAGATCTGGCTTTCTGAGATTGCGCTCTCCGTCGCTGTAATTTCAGAGGCGCTCACGGCGACTGGAAATGTTGCGGCGGCGGTTGCTTTGCTGGATGTGATGGAGCGTCGCCTTGCGGCACAGGCGGTATCACCTGCAGTCGTTGCACTACGCGCGGCAGTGGCTGCGGATCGCCAGCAACTGATGGCGGTACGGCATTTCGATCTTGTGGCAGCGGCATCCTCCTTGGATCGCGCCATGCAGGCCACGGAGACGCTGCGATTAGTCTCCTCACCAGGTCTAGACCGTAAGAATCCCCCGGCAGCCTTGCCGACACAGGCGGCTCAGACGACCTGGCAAGAGATCGTTTCTGCGCTTCAGTCGCGGTTAACAGAGGTTGTCCGTATTCGTCGTGTTGAGCACCCAGACGCTGTTTTTCTGACACCCGAGCAGGGGGTCTTCGTTCGTGAACGACTGCGGCTTCGATTCCTGTCGGCCAAACTCGCGCTCTTATCTCGGCAGGAGGCTGTCTTAGTGCAAGACCTGGTGGCCGCCGAGCGGATCCTGCAACAGGCATTTGATCAGACCGACCCTGGCGTAACCGATCAATTGAAAGTGGTTGGAGAACTCCGAAAGGTGGCGATGCAGTTTGCACCTTTGACATTAAAGGAACTGCCGAAGGTTCTTGCAACGCTTCAGGCGCCTCGGCAGACACCATGATTCGGCTTGTCGTTCTCATAGCCTGCCTCGTGCTGGGGGTCTTGGCGGCGATCTTTCTTGAGATGAGCTGGGGCACCGTTACCGTATGGGTTCCACCCTATCGGATGGATCTGTCGATTCAGGTTGTGTTGCTCGCACTGATCTTGTTTTCGATCGCATTGATTGTGATCTATCGAATTCTTTCAGGCCTATTCGGTATTCCAGAGAGGGTTCGTCGGTATCGACAACGTCAGCGACAATCGCAGCGATTAGAGACGCTCACAAGTCTGATGATTGACTTTCTAGAGGGTCGCTATGCGCGGGCTTCCAAGACGGCCCAGGCGTTAGCAAAGCAGTCGGACCTCGAGGAAGAGGTGCCTCCCGCAGTGGCGGTTGCCCTTGCGATCGGTGCAAGCGCAGCGCATGAGATGCGCAATGCGGAATCGCGTGATGAATCGCTTTCGCTGCTTCGCGCGCACCAGGCCCGTTATCGCTCTGGTGATCAGACCCTCGCGGCGTTGCTCGAAGCGGGTTTCGCCGTTGATGACCGTCAGGGTGCCCGGGCCTTATCGGCATTACTGCCGCTCACTAAAGGCGATCGACGCCATGTCCAGACACAGCGACTGTCATTGCGGGCGAACCAGCTCGAAGGTAACTGGGACGAGGTTCTGAAAATAACGAAACTTCTTGAAAATCGCCGTGCGATGAGCCCACTTCTGGCAGCGCGCGTGAAGCAGCAGGTTGCCCAAGCCTGGGTCGATGCGGGTCAGCATGCGCAGGCGATCACCTTGATTGAAAACACCGTTCAGCAGCAATGGGATCCGGGGCTGGTCATGTTGTATGGCCGGTGTCTTGGGAATCCCAAAGAGCAGCTTGTCAAACTTGAGCAGTGGCTTCAACGGGAGCCGCGAGATGCAGAGCTCAACTGGGCGCTTGGGCGTGTCTGCCAGCGGCTTCAGCTCTGGGGTAAGGCAAGGATGCACCTAGAGGCGTCGCTGCGGATTAAGCCATTGGTCGCCGCGCATCTGGCGCTTGCCGAGATCGCAGAAAGCCTCTCCGAAAAAGAAACCGCCGCACTTCATTGGAAGGCGGCGGCTCGGTTAACCAATCCCTAGCAGAACAACACCGCTAGGAGCTGGTGGAGGTTACTTCGCGACGACTGGCAGGATCGGCACGATCAACAGGGCGACAATGTTGATGATCTTGATCAACGGGTTCACCGCAGGTCCTGCGGTATCTTTGTAGGGGTCACCCACTGTGTCGCCAGTGACAGCCGCTTTGTGGGCGTCTGATCCCTTGCCACCGTGATTACCGTCTTCGATGTACTTCTTCGCGTTATCCCAGGCGCCACCGCCGGTACACATCGAGATCGCAACAAAGAGTCCCGTGACGATAGTTCCCATCAGCATGCCTCCTAGGGCTTTCGGTCCAAGAATCAGACCAACGGCAATGGGTACCACGACAGGGAGAAGGGATGGGATCAGCATTTCTTTAATTGCGGCCTTGGTCAGCAGGTCAACAGCAACGCCGTACTCCGGTTTGCCGGTCCCTTCCATAATGCCCTTGATCTCGCGGAACTGGCGTCGTACCTCATTGACGACCGCGCCAGCGCAGCGACCGACGGCCTCCATCGCCATCGCGCCAAAGAGGTAAGGGATCATGCCGCCAATAAAGAGACCGATGATGACTTCGTGGTCTGACAGGTCAAACTTAATCGTATGGCCCATGCCTTCAAGTGCGTGGGTGTAGTCGGCAAAAAGCACCAGTGCGGCAAGACCAGCCGATCCAATGGCATAGCCTTTGGTAACCGCCTTAGTCGTGTTGCCAACCGCATCGAGCGGATCGGTCACGTTACGGACTTCTTTGGGCAGTTCAGCCATTTCAGCGATACCGCCCGCGTTATCGGTAATCGGGCCATAGGCGTCGAGGGCGACGATAATGCCGGCCATGGAGAGCATGCTGGTTGCCGCAATCGCAATGCCATAGAGTCCTGCCAACAGATACGCCACATAGATTGCGATGCAGACCGAGATCACAGGAAGTGCTGTCGAACGCATCGACACGGCGATACCGGCAATGATGTTGGTGGCATGGCCTGTTTCCGAGGCGGCCGCCACGTGACGGACGGGTGCATATTCTGTTGCGGTGTAGTACTCGGTGATCACGACCATTGCCGCGGTCAGGGCAATACCCACAATTGAGGCCAGCCAGAGATTCATAACCGTCATCCCTGGTGACACGCTAGCGGCACCGGCCATGATCCAGTCCGTCACAAAGTAAAAGGCGATGATGGACAACACCGCTGCCACGATCAGGCCTTTGTAAAGCGCCGTCATGATCTTGCCTTGGCCGGAGTACTTCACAAAGAAGCAACCAATGATGGAAGCGATGACGGAGACACCGCCAAGCGCGAGCGGATAGATTGCCGCTTCGGCCGCGATGCCTTTCAGGGTCAGTGCACCCAGGAGCATCGTGGCGATTACGGTTACGGCATAGGTCTCGAAGAGATCCGCGGCCATACCGGCGCAGTCGCCTACGTTATCGCCCACGTTATCGGCGATCACAGCGGGATTGCGCGGATCATCTTCTGGGATGCCTGCTTCGACCTTGCCAACAAGGTCGGCACCAACGTCTGCGCCTTTGGTGAAGATGCCACCACCGAGTCGCGCGAAGATGGAGATCAATGAAGATCCGAACGCCAGACCGACGAGCGGGTGCAGGGCTTTGACAATGTCATTCGTCTGCGTGAGCTGAAAAGCATAGAACCCTGCGACGCCCAACAGTCCAAGACCAATAACGAACATGCCGGTAATCGCACCACCTTGGAAGGCAATGGCCAGTGCGGGGTTTATACCGCCTCGAGCGGCTTCCGCTGTTCTGACGTTCGCCCGAACGTTAATGTTCATGCCAATGAAGCCAGCAGCACCGGAGAGAATGGCGCCAATCGCAAAGCCAATCGCGGTATTCATACCGAGGCCCGGAATGATGGCGATCAGAATAAAGATCACCACACCAACGATCGCAATCGTTCGGTATTGCCTGGCGAGATAGGCCGAGGCACCGGCCTGAATGGCTGCAGCGATTTCCTGCATGCGTGCGTTTCCGGCGGGCTTCGCCAGAATCCAACGGCTTGAAACAATGCCGTACAGAATGGCCAGAAGGCCACAAATCAATGCCAGATTTAGTCCCGTCGACATGGGGAGGTCTCCTTTTTATTTAATTCCCTGGGTGAAACTGCCTGAAGCATCCCAAATCCAGCCGCTTATGGGCAAGGTCTTGGGATGGGGGAATCCCTTAGAATGAAGCCTTCACCTAAAGCCCATTTCACCTGGAGTTCTCCCATGGCCTTAAAGAATGTGACTGCCGGCGCCAACGCCCCCGAAGAGTTCAACGTGATCATCGAAATCCCGTCCCACTCTGACCCCATCAAATACGAGGTGGACAAGGAGACCGGAGCGCTTTTTGTGGATCGGTTCATGATGACGTCGATGCACTATCCCTGTAACTACGGGTACGTACCGGAGACGATCTCGGACGATGGAGATCCTGTCGATGTGCTGGTGATTACGCCGTTTCCCGTCGCCGGGGGTTCCGTTGTGCGGTGCCGCGCAATCGGGGTCCTGAAGATGGATGACGAAGCGGGTGGCGATGCCAAGCTTCTGGCGGTCCCCGCTGACAAGATCCTCCCGATTTATAAGCATTGGAAAAAGCCGGAGGACATCAATCCTGACCGTCTGGCGCAGATCCAACACTTTTTCGAGCATTACAAAGACTTGGAAAAGGGCAAGTGGGTCAAGGTACAAGGCTGGGAAGGCCCTGAGTCTGCAAAAAAAGAGATTACCGACGGCATGGCACGTTACCAGCGTGAGAGCAAGGCCTAAATGCTGAAGATTGCGCTAGCCCAGATCAACAGCAAGGTCGGTGATCTAGCGGGCAACGCCGAAAAGATTTTCCTGGCGGCGCAGCAGGCGGAGCAGGCGGGTGCCTCGCTCCTCGTCACTCCCGAATTGTCGTTGACAGGATATCCGCCAGAAGACCTCGTCCTGCGTCCTGCTTTCCTCGCGGCCTGCGATAAGGCGTTGCAAGATCTCGCTGAACGGCTCAAGTCGCTGACTGAAATTACGGTGGTGGTCGGGCATCCGCGGGCACGAGAGCAGCACGTGTTCAATGGGGCCACTGTCTTGCGTTACGGCAAGGTGATTGGCACGTACGGGAAGCTGGAGCTTCCCAATTACGCTGTCTTTGATGAGCAGCGGTATTTCTCGCCTGATGGTGCCCCCTGTCTATTTGAAATCAATGGCGTTCGGATTGCCGTCAACATCTGTGAGGACGTCTGGGCGTCACGGGCACCGGCGATGGCCAAGGCATCCGGTGCCCAGATTCTTCTGGCGATGAATGCTTCACCGTTTCATCTGGAGAAACACCGTGAACGGCTCGAGGTTGTTCGCAGCAACGTGACGAAGCTTGGACTTCCCGTTGTGTTTTGTAATCTCGTCGGTGGGCAGGATGAGCTGCTCTTTGATGGCGGCTCATTTGTGCTGGATGCGCGGGGTGAGTTGATGGCGCGCGCGAAACAGTTCGAAGAGGATTTGTTGATTGTTGATTTTTTTGTCACCCAGGTTTCTGAGGATTCGAGTTCGTCACATACGGCTGCGGACTATTCGGTGGTCGAGCAGGCCTATCATGCGCTGGTCTTGGGTACTCGGGACTATGTGAAGAAGAATGGATTTCAACGCGCAGTCCTTGGGCTTTCGGGTGGAGTGGACTCGGCCCTTGTTTTGGCGATTGCTGTTGATGCGCTTGGGGCAGAGAACGTGACCGCAGTCATGATGCCGTCGCCTTACACGGCGCAGATGAGCCTGGATGACGCGAAGGCCTGCGCCCAGGCTTTTGGCGTTCGTTATGAAGTGATCTCGATTGCACCCCTCTTTACGCAATTTAATACGGCCTTATCAGACGTCTTTGCCGGATTGCCGCAGGATCTGACAGAAGAGAATATCCAGGCGCGGATTCGCGGCAACCTGTTGATGGCTATGTCGAACAAGCTCTCGGCACTCGTTCTGGTCACGGGCAATAAGTCGGAGATTTCGGTGGGCTACTGCACACTGTACGGGGACATGGCTGGTGGCTTTGCGGTGATTAAAGACGTCCTTAAAGGGATGGTCTATCAGCTCTGCCATGCGCGTAATGAACGTGCTGTCCGCGAGACCGGCAGGCCAGTGATTCCGGAGCGGATTCTTACCCGTGCCCCGAGTGCTGAGCTGCGGCATGACCAGACCGATCAGGATAGTCTGCCGCCATATGACCAGCTTGATGACATGCTGAAGCGGTATGTCGAAGACGGCCAGAGCCGCGACCAGTTGATTGCCGCAGGCCATTTGGCATCCGATGTGGATCGGGTGCTTCGACTGATCCGGCTCAACGAATACAAGCGCCGTCAGTCAGCGCCTGGAATCCGAATCAGCCGGCGGGCGTTTGGTCGCGATTGGCGTTATCCTCTGACCAACGGATTTATCGAGCAGCAAAAGAACGCATAAGGAATAACACCTGTGAAACTCATTACCGCCATTGTGAAACCCTTCAAGCTTGATCAGGTCCGTGAGGCACTCGCCGACGTGGGCGTTAACGGGCTGACGGTCACTGATGTCAAAGGTTTTGGCCGCCAGAAGGGTCACACGGAGGTCTACCGTGGTGCCGAATACGTGGTCGATTTCCTGCCGAAGATCAAGATCGAAGCAGTCGTCTCTGACGATCTCTGTGACCGCGCAGTCGAGGCGATCGTTGCGGCAGCGCGGACAGGTCGAATCGGTGACGGGAAGATCTTCGTGCGCGGTATCGATCAGGTGATCAGGATTCGTACGGGTGAGACGGGCGACGCGGCTGTCTAAGCAAGACCCGAACGGCACCGCTGCCGCCATCATTGGCGGGCGCCTGGCAGAAGGCCAACACCTCATCACGCTGCATCAGCCAGGCCAGCACTTTTGCTTTTAAAACGGGCTGGCGATTCACCGATCCAAGGCCTTTGCCGTGGATGATCCGCACGCATCGCTTTTCCCTTTTTGCGCAGTGCTGAAGAAATGCGGCAAAGGTTGCGCGTGCCTCGTCGGTCCGAAGCCCATGGAGATCTAGGCTGTCTTGGACTACCCAGTGACCGCGACGAAGCTTCCGTAGCGTATCGCTTGAGATGCCATGTCGCATAAATGACAGGGTCTCGTCACTATCCAGCAGGGTCTCCGGCGTGACATCCGACAGCTGCGACTCTAAGAGTGCCTGCGCCTCATCCTCAAGCCGTTTTACCGGAACTGGCTGGGGCTTGGGTTTCGCTAAGACCGATGGCGGTTTTGGTCTTGGGGCGATCGGTTTGGCATCGGCGACAGCCTGAAGGAACAGGTGACGTTCCTCATCCTTGCTCATGCAGACTTTCGAGATAACGTTGTGCGTCGAGTGCCGCCATACATCCGGTACCGGCGCTGGTCACGGCCTGGCGATAGATATGGTCCTGCACGTCGCCTGCAGCGAAGACCCCTGCGATGTTGGTGGCAGTCGCATTGCCGTCAAGGCCGCTCTTGGTCCGGATATAGCCATTTTGCATCTCTAACTGGCCTTCGAAGATATCCGTGTTGGGCTTATGCCCAATCGCAATGAAGACGCCGTGGACCGCTAGGGTTTTTTCCGCCTTTGTTTCGCGATGGGCAATACGAACAGAGGTGACGCCAGAGTCATCCCCAAGCACCTCTTCGAGGGTGTGGTTCCACTCGATACGGACATTGCCATCTTTTGCCTTCGCCATAAGGCGATCAATCAAAATGGGCTCTGCGCGGAATCGGTCGCGGCGATGGATAACGGTCACGGTTTTGGCGATCCCAGAAAGGTAGAGGGCTTCCTCCACAGCAGTATTGCCACCCCCAACGACACAGACATCTTGGTTTTTATAGAAAAAACCATCACAGGTCGCACAGCCTGAGACGCCACGTCCCATGAACGCTTGTTCAGAATCAAGCCCGAGATACTGTGCGGATGCTCCGGTTGCGATGATCAATGCATCACAGGTGTACTCACCGCTATCGCCGATCAGTCGCACTGGCTTCTCCGTGAGTTTTGCTGTGTGAATGTGGTCAAAGATCATCTGCGTGTTGAAGTGACTTGCATGATCGAGAAATCGCTGCATGAGCTCAGGCCCCTGCACGCCCTTTGGGTCAGCAGGCCAGTTCTCGACGTCCGTTGTGGTCATGAGCTGCCCGCCTTGTGCCAGTCCCGTGATCAAAACGGGAGACAGGTTCGCCCGGGCTGCATAGATGGCCGCGGTGTACCCTGCCGGTCCCGATCCCAGAATGATGAGTCTGTGGTGCTGTGTTGGTGTGCTGGCCATGAGGGTTGCCTTTCGGGGAACTTGGGGGGTTTATCTGACAAACGCGGGCGATAATCGCTGCGACACGGCACAATTATAGAAATACAACGGAGAAACGACGTTTCTCCCCAAGAATAGGACGACATGGCGCTTAGAAATCCGAGATCGACGAGTCGATTGACCTCCCGCAGCGGCGGGGGGCGTCTGACGTCGTCTCGCACGGGTGGCGCGGCGAAGGGCCAGGAGTCCTCAGGAGAGGTATCGCTTCTATTTGCCCAGTTCCGTTGGGTCGGGTTTGCCGCTTTTGCTGCCTGGATGGCCTTATCCCTCGCGTCGTGGTCACCGGACGATGCCGGTTGGTTCCAGCAGGGGTCAGCTCAGGTGCCAAGTAATTGGTTAGGTCGTTTTGGTGCCTGGACGGCGGATGCGCTCTTATTTGGATTTGGTTTTTCAGCGGTCTGGCTTGCAGTTTTGTCGGCTGCACTTGCATTTGTGAGCTGGCGATTTGCTCGAGCGCTGGCTGAGCGGGAGCGGATCGGTCTTGGTGCACCAGATCCATCTGACGCCCCGACGGGGCTTTTGGCTGTGCGACGCTGGGTGGGTTTTGGGTTGTTGTTGACGGGGAGCGCAACGCTTGAGGCGCAGCGCATTAGCTGGGGAGCAAGTCCAATCTCCTTTATGCCGGGTGGTGTTCTGGGAAGTCTGGTGGGGAGTTTCGGTGACTGGGCAGTGGGGCCGATCGGTTTAACCCTTCTCGCGTTGTTGATGATTGTCTCGGGCCTTGCACTCTTCTTTCATTTTTCTTGGCTGGATACCACGGAACGCGTTGGGCAGATTGCTGAAATGCTCGTGTTTCGATTCCGTGCGGTGATCCAGGCGCGTCAGGATCGAAAGCTTGGGGAATCAGCGGCAATTGAACGTGCAGACGCACTAGAAGAAAAGCGCCGTCAGCGCAGCGTGACGCAGTCGCTTGAGATTAAACCGGTTGCCGCCCCGGAGCCATCGAAAAAAGCGATCGAGGCCAAACAGCGTGAGAAGCAGCGTCCACTCTTTGCGGAGATCCCCCCGGCCGTAGGGCTTCCGCCGTTATCCCTCTTGGATGAAGTCTCCGGTCAGGTCGAGACTGTCTCTGCCGATACGCTCGAGTTCACCTCGCGTGTGATTGAGAGTCGACTTGGTGACTTCGGGGTTCAGGTCAAGGTGGTGTCTGCTCAGCCCGGCCCCGTTATCACGCGCTATGAGATCGAGCCTGCGCTTGGGGTCAAGGGGTCGCAGATCGTGAATCTTTCAAAAGACCTTGCGCGCGCTTTGTCGCTGGTTTCTGTGCGGGTGGTTGAGACCATCCCTGGGAAGAGTCTGATGGGCTTGGAGCTTCCGAACCCGAAGCGCCAGGTGGTGCGTCTATCGGAGATCCTTGGATCAACAACATTTCAAGAGACCCATGCAGTCTTGCCGCTGGCGCTAGGTAAAGATATTGCTGGCGCGCCAATGGTTGTGGACCTTGCGCGAATGCCCCATCTGCTGGTCGCGGGAACCACGGGCTCTGGAAAATCAGTTGGTGTGAATGCAATGTTGCTGTCCATTCTCTATCGTTCAACGCCAGAGCAGGTCCGACTGATCATGATCGATCCCAAGATGTTGGAGTTGTCGATCTACGAGGGAATCCCCCATTTGCTCACACCCGTTGTGACTGACATGAAACTGGCTGCAAATGCGCTGCACTGGTGTGTCGGTGAGATGGAGCGTCGTTATCGAACGATGAGTAAGCTCAACACCCGAAACCTTGCAGGGTTCAATCAAAAGGTTGAGGAAGCGATCAAAAAGGGCAGCCCACTTCGTGACCCGCTGGCAAACCCAGAAGATCCTGATGCGCCAACCCTAACGCCACTGCCTCAGATCGTTGTGGTGATCGATGAGTTAGCAGACCTGATGATGGTGGCCGGCAAGAAGATTGAAGAGCTTATTGCGCGTCTCGCCCAGAAGGCACGTGCGGCTGGCATTCATTTGATCTTGGCAACACAGCGTCCGTCGGTCGATGTGATTACCGGCTTGATCAAGGCCAATATCCCTGCACGGATCTCGTTTCAGGTGTCGAGCAAGATTGACTCTCGCACGGTGCTTGATCAGATGGGTGCAGAAGCGCTTCTCGGTCAGGGCGATATGTTGTTCCTTGCCGCAGGCACGGGGCTGCCGACACGTGTGCATGGTGCGTTTGTGGCTGACGACGAGGTCATGCGTGTTGTGAACTTCGTCAAACAAACAGGCGAGGCAAACTACGACGAGTCCATCCTTGACGGTGCTGATAATGCATCGGGTGGCACGTTTACGGCAGGTCTGTCGACCGAAGGGGCGAGTGGTGAGTCCGATCCCCTTTACGACGAGGCGGTAGCGATCGTGCTCAAACACCGTCGGGCATCGATCTCGCTCGTCCAGCGTCACCTCCGTATCGGCTACAACCGGGCCGCACGACTTTTAGAGACCATGGAGCAGGCAGGCGTTGTCTCGCCAATGCAGAGCAATGGAAACCGCGACATTCTGGTTCCCACGTCGCAATAGGTCAAAAAAGATCTCGTCATCAACGATACGACTGACATGCTCTCGTTCATTCACGGTTTTAAGGTTCTTGTTGCGCTGTCTGTTGCTTCGTTCGGCTTTCTTGGTTGGTCATCCGTTGCTGCCGCGCAGACCAGCGTCAATCCTGTTGATCGGATGATCGAGAGCCTTGTCTCGACACAGACCCTGACTGCTGACTTTGTGCAGACGACGCGAGCGAAGTCGACCGCGGTCAGAACCTCATCAGGATCGTTCTGGCTGGCAAAGCCTGGTCTTTTGCGGTGGGAGGTGATGAAGCCTTATCCCCAGACACAGGTCTTAAACACGAAGGAGTTCTGGATATATGACCCAGACCTTTCGCAGGCCTCGGTTCGTCCTGTCGCCGCAGCAAACCTGACTGGTCTTGCGGGATTATTACTCTCGACGAACACACTTACCCGCGAAGAATTGTCTGAGCGTTATTCGTTTTCAGAACAACCGGCGCGAGATCGGCTTCAATGGGTTAAGGTGGTGCCGGTTAAGCCCGAACCCGCCTTGAGCCAACTTTTGGTGGGCATTGATGTCGACGGACTGCTCAGTCGATTTGAGATCACCGATGGGCTCGGTCAGGTGACAAGCATCTCGCTGACGCGTGTGATGAAGAATATTTCTATTGACGCCAGTCGCTTTCAGTTCACGCCGCCTGCTGGCGTCAGTGTTCTGCGGGCAGCGCGCTAGACGGTCCCCGATCATTGGATGGCTTGATGTTAGAACTGCAGCGCCCCCTCGCCGAGCGACTGCGACCGCAGCGCTTATCGGATGTGCTGGGTCAGGATCATCTTTTGGGGCCGGGCCGACCCCTCGCTGTCGCAGTCGAGTCTCGGCAACTGCCATCGATGATTCTCTGGGGTCCGCCGGGGGTAGGAAAGACAACGCTCGCTAGGCTTCTTGCGGGTGCCTGTGATGCCACGTTGATATCAATCTCTGCCGTTCTCGGGGGGGTGAAAGAGATTCGTGAGGCGGTGGAGCAGGCGCAGCAGCTTCGGGCACTGGGCCGTCAGGCGGTGGTCTTTGTTGATGAGGTGCATCGGTTTAACAAGGCACAGCAGGATGCCTTTCTGCCGCATGTGGAATCTGGTTTGTTTGTGTTTGTCGGGGCAACGACTGAGAACCCTGCGTTTGAGGTGAACTCGGCACTCCTGTCGCGGGCAACGGTCTACCTTTTAAAGCCGTTGGACGACGCAGCGTTTGTTCAGCTCACAGATCGCGCGTTGCATGACTATGGCGCATCAACAGCGTTGATAGCGGCACAGGCGCGGCAGCGACTTTTTCAGTCAGCCGACGGAGATGCGCGGCGGCTTTTGGGATTTCTAGAGCGACTGATTCCCGATGCGATGCGCAAGGGAGAGGCGATCACCGATCAGATGTTGGATCGTCTGTTGCCTAACCTTATGCGTCAGTTCGATAAATCGGGTGATGCGTTTTACGGCCAGATCTCAGCGCTTCACAAGTCGGTCCGCGGCAGTGATCCGGACGCAGCCTTATATTGGCTGGCGCGTATGTTGGATGGTGGCGCAGACCCACGGTATCTTGCGCGCCGATTGATTCGGATGGCCATCGAAGATGTTGGTCTTGCGGATCCGAGAGCGTTGACCATGACGACTGAAGCGGCCCAGACGTATGAACGGCTGGGGTCTCCCGAGGGCGAGCTTGCGCTGGCGCAGGCAACGGTATTTCTTGCGATCGCTGCGAAATCAAATGCGGTCTATGTTGCATGGAAAGCCGCGCAACAGTTCGTGGCAGGGCAGGGGTCCCATCCCGTTCCCGATCACCTTCGCAATGCGCCCACAAAGCTTGCGAAATCAATGGGCCACGGGGCGGCGTACCGATACAGTCATGACGAACCCGATGCATTCTCGCCGGGGCAGCGTTATTTTCCCGATGCCATCGCGTCGCCCCCCGAGTTCTACGCCCCAGTTGACCGGGGAATGGAAAGTAAAATTGGGCAAAAGCTCGCCGAGCTACGGCGCCTTAACCAACAAAAGAAAGTCTAGATCCATGATCGATCCGCAGCTCCTGAGAAAAGATCTCGCTACCGTCGCAGCCCAGTTGGCCCGGCGTGGGTATCACCTCGACACCGATGCGTTTGCAAAACTCGAGGCTGACCGAAAGCAGGTTCAGGTCGAAGCGGAACAGCTGCAGTCGCAGCGCAACGCCCTGTCAAAGCAGATCGGGCAGGCGAGGTCGAAAGGGGAGAACGCCGATGCACTCATGATGCAGGTCAATGAGATGGCTGCAAAACTGGACGCTTCCAGCGTGCGTCTGGAAGAGATCCAGCGTCAGCTCAATGACTGGCTGATGACGATTCCAAATATTCCCCAGGCGTCGGTTCCTGAAGGAAAGGATTCAGACGCAAACGTCGAAGTGCGTCGCTGGGGGTCACCAAAGACTTTTGCCTTTGAGGTCCGCGACCATGTGGATGTCGGCGCACCGCTTGGGCTTGAGTTTGATGTCGCCAGCAAGATCACGGGCAGCCGGTTTGCGCTCATGCGCGGGGGCGTTGCCCAGCTTCACCGCGCCTTGGCCCAGTTCATGTTGGATACCCATACCCAGAAGCATGGCTATGAGGAGTGCTATACCCCTTACATCGTCAACGCTGACAGCATGCGCGGCACCGGACAACTCCCGAAATTTGCAGACGATCTCTTTGCGGTGAAGAAGGGGGGCGCTGAGGCTGATGACGAAACGCTCTACCTGATTCCCACGTCTGAGGTTTCATTGACCAATATCGTTCGTGACACGATTCTCGAACCCAAACAGCTTCCGATGCGGCTCACCGCCCACACGCCCTGTTTCCGATCCGAGGCGGGGAGTTACGGACGCGATACGCGCGGCATGATTCGCCAGCATCAGTTCGACAAGGTTGAGATGGTCCAGATCGTGGACCCCGCGGAGAGCGATGCAGCGCTGGAGGAGATGGTCGGTCATGCCGAGGCCATTCTTCAGGCGCTTGGTCTTCCCTATCGGGTGATGGCACTTTGTACGGGGGATATGGGTTTTGGCGCAGCCAAGACCTATGACCTGGAGGTCTGGCTGCCGTCACAGGGAACCTATCGAGAGATCTCGTCGGTCTCGAACTGCGAGTCCTTCCAGGCACGCCGGATGCAGGCACGGGTCCGTAAGGTCGGGGAGGGTGGCAAGCCGCGGCCAGAGCTTGTGCACACCCTGAACGGTTCTGGCGTTGCGGTCGGCAGGGCCTTGGTTGCGATTTTGGAGAACTACCAAGATGGCCAGGGCGGGATTGAAATCCCCGCGGTGCTTCGTCCCTATATGGGGGGGAAGACCCACATAAGTGTTGCAAATTTCTGACAGTCTGGGACAACTTTTATCCTCGTCAGGGAATCTCGCTAGGTTAGTCCGGTTGCCTACGAAGTTATTAAAAGTAAATAGAAATCAAGGACTTAGGAAGTCACTCGGCTTTCGGGTTTTTGTCTCACTCCAGTTTTGGTCGTGGAGTTCCCGAATATTAGGG
>JBDLRA010000030.1:0-4092 GCA_039800285.1 Pseudomonadota bacterium | reverse complement strand
CTCATGTGGGTTATTCGCTGACGGTGACCTTGGTGATCACAATGGGCTCAAGCGGCACATTCTGGTGAAAGCCGTTATTGCCCGTCTTGACCTTTTTAATCTTGTCGACGACATCCATCCCGGAGGTGACTTTTCCAAACACCGCATAGCCCCAGCCGCGCTCTGTGGGCGCGGTGAAGTTCAGGAACTCGTTATCGGCAACGTTAATAAAAAACTGCGCGCTTGCCGAGTGCGGGTCGCTGGTGCGTGCCATCGCGATCGTGTACTTCATGTTCTTTAAGCCGTTATCAGCTTCATTTTTTACCGTGTTCTTCGCGGGCTTTTGCACCATCTTATCGGTGAAGCCACCGCCTTGGATCATGAAGTTATCCATAACACGGTGAAAGATCGTGCCGTCGTAGTGGCCCGATTTGACGTAGGCAACAAAGTTCTTGACCGTGTCGGGCGCCTTCTTGGGATCGAGTTCGATTGTGATCGTGCCCATCGAGGTCTGCATGGTGACATTCATTGTTGGATTCTCCGGTTGTTCAATAAAAGGGAAAAGGTGAGCTTAACGATTTGTGGTGATCCGGGCATCTCGCAGCGCAGGGGTCTGGCGAAGATGTTTTAGCTTTGCGTCAACACTGGGTGCGGGCTGGTTGGCTTTGGCTGCACGTTCGTAGCTTTCAATCGCCAGTCGAGCGTAGATGTCCGCCAGGTTCTCGTGGGCGAGCGCATAGTCAGGGCGGTTTTGAATCGCGCGCTCTAGAAGGGCACGTGCCCTTTGTAGGTCGCCCTCTTCAACATAGAGCGCCGCCAGATTGTTATAAGGCTCTGAGAGCTCTGGAAAGTCTTCGGTGAGCAGCTCGAAGGTGGACCGCGCCTCAATTCGACGGCCAGTCTCTGCAAAGAGCACACCTTGCAAGAAACGCCACTGGGGATCGCGAGGCCGGGCCGCAAGCGTTGCAGTAATCAGGTCGTTTGCATCTTGCCACTGACGACGCGCAAGCAGATCGCGTGCCTTGGTGATCTCTGCGGACACTTCGGGCGCCATCGGTCGACCTGGCATTAATCCGGGTTTCGCGGGTGTTCCCGAGGTTGTTGTTACTGGCTGGGCCTGCAGTGGAGTTGCGAGTGCAGTCGTGAGATAGACTAGTCCCGAAAGCGCGAGTGCATGCGTCCGAGAAAGTCTGCTCAACGGTTGTTTGTTCCGAAAGCTGGGCGGCGGGTTCTGGGTCATTCCCATAGAATGCAGGGTTCGCAGAGCGTTGTAATCAGTGGCAATAAGTCCAGTCTAGCACGGTGAAATCTTGAAGATTTTCAATACCTTAAGTCGTTCGAAAGAGGAATTTAGACCCATCGAGCCGGGCCATGTCCGTATGTATGTCTGCGGCATGACCGTCTATGACTACTGCCACGTGGGACATGCCCGAGCCATGGTTGTGTTTGATCTAGTGGCCCGATGGCTCAGGGCCCAGGGGTACCGCGTGACCTACGTCCGGAACATCACTGACATTGATGACAAGATCATCAAGCGGGCTGTGGAAAACAACGAGCCGATTTCGGCTTTGACCCAACGCTTTATCAAGGCGATGCACGAGGACTCGGAGGCCCTTGGCATCATCCCGCCCGATCATGAGCCGCGCGCGACCGACTATGTGCCTCAGATGCTCGATGTCATCGGTGCTCTTGAGAAAAACGGCTATGCCTATCAGGCCCAGCTTCCCGGTGGTGCAGCGGGGGATGTGAACTTCGCGGTTCGTCAGTTTGATGGTTACGGAAAGCTATCGGGCAAGTCATTAGATGAACTTCGTGCCGGTGAGCGCGTTGCTGTGGGCGATGGCAAACGCGATCCGCTTGACTTTGTTTTGTGGAAACGGGCGAAAGCGGATGAGCCTGCGGAGGTGAAGTGGGCCTCGCCGTGGGGCGAAGGCCGGCCGGGTTGGCATATTGAATGCTCGGCGATGAGCTGCAGTCTTTTGGGCAAGCACTTTGATATCCATGGTGGTGGTGCAGATCTTCAGTTTCCTCACCACGAGAATGAGATTGCACAGTCAGAAGGGGCTTATGCGACGGAGACAGGCAAGCCTTTCGTCAACGTCTGGATGCATAACGGCTTTGTGCGTATTGATGGCGAGAAGATGTCTAAGTCCTTGGGTAACTTCTTCACGATTCGCGATGTGTTGAAGCAGTTCGATGCCGAGGTCATTCGGTTCTTTATTCTTCGCGCGCACTACCGCAGTCCTCTGAACTATTCGGATCAGCACTTAGAGGATGCACGCCAGGGACTGGGTCGTCTTTACACAGCGCTCGCCGGGGCGGGGATCACTGAGCCAGCCAAGGACAGCCCATCTGGTCGGCTTGATCTGGCTGAACTGACATCCCGGGTCGCCCGGTCGCCAGAGGCGGTCAGCCTCATCAAAGGCTTTTTCGAGGCGATGGATGACGACTTCAACACGCCGATTGCGGTTTCCAACCTATTTGAGCTGGCGACCCTGCTCAATAAGTCGAAAGATCCCGCTTTGGCTGGAGTCCTAAGGGACCTGGCCCTTGGTCTAGGGATTCTGGGGCAGGCGCCGGCGGCCTTCCTGCAGTCTGGGACGGGGGCGCAGGCGGTAGATGGCGCTCAGATCGAGGCACTTATCGCTGATCGAGCGGCCGCCAAGAAGGCCAAGGACTTTGCCCGGGCCGACCAGATCCGAGCTGACCTTTTGGCCCAGGGGGTGGTCTTGGAGGATTCGGCAGCCGGGACGACCTGGCGTCGCCAGTAGGCTAACGGGGCTGTTTTGGGGGAGAATAGCGGCCAAATGAATAGCCCAGCCAAACAAACTTTCTTGGACTTTGAGCAGCCGGTCGCCGAACTTGAGACCAAGATCGAAGAACTTCGGTTCGTTCAGAGCGATTCGGCGGTCGACATCACGGAAGAGATCGACAGGCTTCGTACCAAGACCGAAAGCCAGCTGAAGGACCTCTATTCCAAGCTCAACCCCTGGCAGATTGCCCAGGTAGCTCGGCATCCGCAGCGGCCCTACACCCTGGATTACATCGCGAGCATCTTCACTGACTTCTACGAACTCCATGGGGATCGTTCTTTTGCGGACGACCCAGCAATCGTCGGTGGCCTTGCTCGGTTTAACGGCCAGAGTGTCATGGTTATCGGTCATCAAAAGGGTCGCGATCTCAAGGAGAGAACCCTTCGAAACTTCGGCATGCCGCGACCAGAGGGCTACCGCAAGGCGCTGCGGCTCATGGAGCTTGCCGAGAAATTCAATATCCCGGTGATTACACTTGTGGACACCCCGGGTGCCTACCCAGGCATCGGTGCCGAGGAGCGTGGTCAGTCCGAAGCGATTGGTAGAAATCTGTTGGTAATGGCGGGACTCAAAGTGCCCGTCATCTCGACCATCATTGGAGAGGGCGGCTCTGGCGGCGCACTTGCGATCGCAGTCGGCGATGTCCTGATGATGATGCAGTATTCCACTTACTCGGTGATCTCGCCGGAAGGCTGTGCATCGATTCTCTGGAAGAGTGCCGACAAGGCTCCGGAAGCCGCCGAGACCCTTGGCATCACCGCCCAGCGTCTAAAGGCGTTAGGGCTGATCGATAAGATCATCACCGAACCCTTGGGTGGTGCGCATCGCGATCCAGCGCTTGCCGCTGAAAATTTAAAGCGTGCCATTGCGGATGCGCTTCGCGGTTTCCACAACATGGATACCAAGACGATGTTGGAGCAGCGTCAGGCACGCATCCGGGCTCTTGGAAAGTTTAAGGAAATCAAGGCCCGATAGGTATGCCGCTGTTGTTGACAGTGGGGCTCTCAGGCGGGCTCGACTCCACCGTGCTCCTGCATTTGATGGCACGGATGCAGCAGAAACTTCCGCAACTGTTTCAGCTTCAGGCCATTCATGTCCATCATGGGTTACAGCCCGCTGCAGACGACTTTGTTCGCCAGTGTGAACAAAGCTGCGTTGCGCTTGGCGTGCCTTTAACTGTTGCGCGCGTGACCATCCCGGCGCATGAGGTGTCTTCCTTAGGCGTTGAGGCGGCTGCCCGACGTCACCGCTATCAGGCATTTGCGCAGCATCTACCCCCTGGGTCCGTTTTGGTCTTGGC
>JBDLRA010000029.1:0-3829 GCA_039800285.1 Pseudomonadota bacterium | reverse complement strand
TTGAACTGGGCGATCGACGGTATGCGATCGATTTTAGAAGTGTGAGCACCGTGTTCTATCAGCCCGCAGAGATGCCCAAAGAAGGCACAGCCCCCATTCAGGATCGTGGACCGTTTATCGGCATTCGTGGCCTGATGGTGCACGAGGGGTCCCCTGTCTTCTTGCTCGATCCAAGTCGTCTCTTTACTGCGGTGGATGGGTCATTAGATGCAGCGCTTCATGATCAGCTATCGCCTGACCAGGCCTCGGGCAAATGGATTGTGATCTTTGCTGGAGATTCGCTCTCCAATGTCGGCATTCGCGTTGACCGTGCAAGCGGCCCGTTTAAGGTGGCGGCAGATCCAACGGGCACTGCTGGTGGTGTTGATCCCAGCTATCAGAAAGAGATTCGTTATCTTGATCAGGACTGGACGGTGGTACGACTGCGTCCAAATGTCGCTGAAGGGCTGCAAGGAGAATCAGCATGATCATGCGCAGGCTGACTGCCTTTGCTTCTGACGACAGCTCGGTGCGCAGCATCATCTTCCGCTCGCGACTCATTTCTGCGGTGCTTTTTCTGGTGGCAGTCATCTGCTTTGCCATCATGCTGATGCTCTCAGGATCCGATCAGCCTCAGCCGCCGGCACCCGCCAAACAGGTGGTCGGTATCCTGCCCCCGGAAAAGAATAAGGCACCGGCAACGTCGGCACCGGCGACATTAGAGACTGCTACGAAGTCGGGTGCTGCTGCTTTACAGCCAGCGCAGCCCATTACGGCGGCTGAGGCTACCGAACAACTCAAAGCACGCTTTACGACTCCCGATTATTTTGATCCTGCGCTCTATGTAGCCTTGAGCACCTTAAATGCTCGGTTGGCGACGCTCCCGGGTGCTGAGTCCGAGGCGATTCAAAAGCAGCTCGGATCATTGGTGGATCTAGAAAAGCGTCTTACGCCTGTGCGCGGCTTATCGCAGACGGTAAATCGCGAGCTTGAGCTGTTGCTGTCAAAGGGTGGGCCACTTTTCAAGGGAATCATTCCGAGTGCATCGCCTTTTGTGGGCATTTCAGAACCCCTTGAGAAATTGCGCGCTGATTTCTTGGCGATCCAGGCCAAAAAGCCCATCGATAGCCTGAAGGCATTTCAGGTGTCATTAAAGGCGTTGATTGAGGCGCGCGATAAGCTCAATGACCCGAAGCTTGCGCCGGAGATGAATGACCGACGCAAGGCGATCGTTGCGCGAATCGATGCGCTCACGGTGATGAAGCGTGCCAAGGATTGGGAGTCTGCAACCTTTGCTGCAGTTGCGATTTCTTCGGAAATCAATCGCTTATCGAACACGCTTACGGCAGCGCCTGTCGCAGCGACAACCGATATGCCAGAGATTGGGATTAGCCGCGAGATGATCTCTCGGCTCTTTGGTGTGCTTGGGTTGATTGCCTTGGTGTTATCCATTCTTGAGATTGCCCGTTGTGACCGACGCCTTCTGCATGGTGTTTCGGTGACGAATATGGATTCCGCGATCACGAATTCCAATCGGTATGACGCGCTTCAGCGGGCCAATGAAGGGCTGCCCTATCTGCAGCTTGCCGCGAAGCAGGTCTCGGAACTGGGTGTGCAGCTGATTGCAACCATTAAGAAGCTCGGGGCGACTGTCTCGTCCATGGAGATGCCGAAGGCGGGCGCTGCTGAACAGCAGGAACTGAAAGTCCTGGTGGACACCCAGTATCGGGCCCGAGAGATTCTGAAGTCATTTGCGGTCATGAAAGAGCAGAGCATTCGGTTATCGCTTGCGATTGCGCAGACGAATGCCGAAACTGCAGTGACCGATCTCAGTGATCGCTTATCGGACAGTATTGAGCATGTGGAGTCGATCACGCGTCAGCTGCAGCAAGAACTCGATGTTGCAGTGGCTGCCCAGATGACCGTAGATCGCACGAGCCTGCCTGCAGATGCAGTGGGGCTAAAGCGTGATGCTGAAGGCCTGCTGATGGTGGCAAGCCAGTGGTCGCGACACTTTGATCGACTCAATGATGCGCTTACGGATCTTGACCAGTTACTGACAGTCGCATCGACCACCGGTCCTAAATCGGATCTTGGGTCCGATCGATTTTCTGACTCTTCTGCGAAGCGAGAGCCCGCGTGAACGAACTCCTAACTCTTTTTGTTGCGGATCTAAACCGGGCGATTGATGGCTTAAAGCAGAGCAGTGGCCTTGGCCCAGACGGTATGACTCAGGCATCCCTGCACGCGAGGGATCTCTCAGATGCACTGCAGAGCGTGAGCCTGCCGCGGCATGCAGAGATTGCGTTGGTCATCTCTCGCCATCTGTCTGCTGGCCGGCCGGGTATGGAGGATTTCACGCAGCAGCTTCTTGCGCTTGTTGAAGAGGCCATTGGTGCGATGAGCGATACCCAGGACGCGCAGCAGTTCCCTAATCAGGAACAGTCCATTGCGCTGCTTGCGAAGGCTGTATCGGTATTTGGGGAGCAGCCAGCAGACTTTAATTCCCCCGCTTTTCAGACCTCTTCTGATACCTCACGTAGCAGTGCTCCCTCGGAGCCCGCCCCGACCCCCATGGTGTCTGATAGCGAGGCTCCTTCAGGCGTGATTGATCTGGAAGAGGTGACTGGGCTGATGTACTTCGCAGGCGAAGAGCCCGAGTCACCGCTTGCCCGTATTCCGTTATCGAGCGAGTTGTCTGGGCCAGAGATGTCGTCTGCGCCGCGGATGACGCTGCATGACAGGTTGTTCGCATTAAAGAACATTCAGGCGCTGGATCATGAGATCTCTCGCTCTGCAGATGAGAAGCTCGCCCACACTGCGCGTCAGCGATTGACTGATCATGCGAACTGGCTGATGTCGCTTGCGCAAGAGCCGCTGCGTAAGCGCCTTGTGGGGATGGCGAGAACGCTTGAAGTGTCGGGTGTCTCGGCAGATGCCGACGTGATCGACTATCTGATCTCTGCAATGAGTGTACTGCCGCAGCCGTCATCCATTCGTGCGTCTTGTCAGCACCAGACCCTGGTTGTTGACCTTGCGGAGATTCGTCCTGATCCCGAGGAGATGGATCGCGCGAGCCGAATTCTGCAGATCCTCGCGGGCCGAATTGATCAGACAGCAGATGGGCTAAGACTGGTGCTGCCATCAAGCCTGTCGCGTCTGCGGGTTGTTCCCTTTACGCGTGATGGCGTGGTCTATGCGCTTAGCTGGTCTCAGTTCTTGAAGGCAGAGACGGTGAAGTCCATGCCAGAGGATGCGCCTGATCTGTTGGGTTCGATTGAAAACACGCGTCTGTGTCTGTCGATTAAATCCGGCACGGACTCACTGTCGATTTATGCCGATGAGATTCGGCCATTTGAGATTGCTAATGCATTCCTGTTGCCCCCTGCGGTTGAGGCGCCTGAGTGGGTTGCTGGGGTCCTGGTGGGATCTACCTCTGAGCCAGTGATATGGGTCGTACCCGCAAGCAGCTAACTGGGCTTGTCGTCTCTGGTGTGCTGGCTTTGGCCACACCCGGGGGGGCTTTGTGGGCACAACGTGCGCTCATTCCTTCGGCTGCCGAAACGAGTAGCGCACTTGCTTCTAAAGAACTGGACTTACCGTCTGTGCTCGTTGACCGAATTACCAAACTGGTGAAGTCTCATCCCAGCCTGATTGACCTCAAGGTCGAAGTCCGGGTGGGCAAGGTCCGCCAGGCGCCCGCCGAGTGTCAGACCCAGCCCGAAATCACGTTTGCCTCGAAGAGCCGCCCTTGGGGGAATTTCAACGTCCTGATTCGCTGCTCACAGCCTTTTTGGGCTGTCACCGCACCAGTGTCCACGCGAGTTTTTGGGCCACAGGTGACCGCTGC
>JBDLRA010000028.1:0-2646 GCA_039800285.1 Pseudomonadota bacterium | reverse complement strand
GATGGCGGCGATCTTAGTCAATGGAATCGTGATCGACTGGGCGGATCAATCGGCTATCTCCCGCAGGACATTGAACTCTTTGGCGGTACTGTTGCAGAGAATATTGCACGGTTTGGGGAGCTGGACTCCGAAAAGATTATTGCTGCAGCCTCTGTTTGTCTAATCCACGACATGATTCTGCGTCTTCCAAAAGGCTATGAGACCTTGATCGGAGAGGCCGGTGGAATGCTATCAGGTGGGCAGCGACAACTGATCGCACTGGCACGTGCGATCTATGGAGATCCTTCGCTGGTGGTGTTGGATGAGCCAAGTGCGAGTCTTGATGATTCCGGGCACCGTGCCCTGATATCTGCGATGACCCATCTGAAAAAGCAAGGCACAACACTGGTTCTGATCACTCACGATATGCGTCTTCTTAAGATCACAGACAAGCTACTTGTCCTCCAAGAAGGGGCGATTCGTGATTTTGGCCCCTCCGCAGAGGTATTCGGGCGACTAAAGGCAAAGGCGAGTTGAGATGGCAACGCAAGTCTCAAAAGGGTTCTGGGTTATTGGGCTGCTTCTGGTGGGCTTTGCTGCCTGGGCGACCGTCGTCCCACTCGATTCGGGCGTGCCGTCTACTGGGATCGTGTCTGTTGATGGCCGCAGGCGTGTCGTGCAGCACCAGACAGGTGGCGTGATTAAGAAAATTCTTATCAAAGAAGGGGCTGAAGTCGGGCAGGGAGAGTTACTCGTCAAACTTGAAGACAGTGCAGAAGTGGCAATGCGCTCACAGATCGTTGCGGATCTTCGTGCTACCCGACTCAAGATCGATGCCCTCGAACGTCTCCTGCCAGGCCTCCAGGCGATTGCGGAGGACGGTTTCTACCCTCGCAACCAGATCATTGAGCTCGAACGGACACTCCTCGAAGCGGAAGCGCATGAGCTCGGTTTGGTGGATCGCCTTGCCGCCGCAGATCAGGCTTTACAACGAACGGAGATACGGGCCCCAATACAAGGCCGTGTCATGGGAGTCGAAGTGAATACGCCCGGCGCCATGGTGCTCCCAGGCGTGAAAATCATGGAGATTGTGCCTCCTGAAGATCAGATCATTGTTGAGGCGCGAATTCGTCCACACCTCATTGATAAGGTGACCCCAGGAACGTCTGCACAGGTCCGATTTACGGCGTTGCAGATGGCTAATACCCCGATCATCTTCGGTAAGGTGGACTGGATCTCTCCCGATCGATTTGAGGAGCCCGATAGAAGCGTCTACCCAGAGGGCTATTACCTTGCCCGCGTCTCGGTTGCACCCGAGGCGGTCAACGAAATCATGGGCTTTAGGGCCATTCCAGGCATGCCCGCGGAAGTCATGATTAAGACAGGGGAGAGAACTTTCTTTCAATATCTGGTGAAGCCGATCTCAGACCGATTTGCTCGGGCGGTCAAAGAGTACTGATGGTGCATCGACGCGTCACAGGCAGGGCACCACTCGTCGCCCTCATGTTGGCATTTAGCGGGGCTGCCGTTGCGGACCCAATCGAGCCTGGACAGACTGACCAGACGCTCGCGCTGATACAGGCGCACTACGCCAAAGCACGTGGCCGAGATGGTGACCATCGCGCAATAGAGGCATCCGCCAACTCTGCGCGCCAAGCGATCGCCATTGCGGAATCCAGTCTGGGGTTAAAAGTTAGTGCAACTGGCGGCTCTTTTTACACGGATCGGACCGAGGCACAACCGTCGAACCTGCTCTCACAAGAGAACGATCGACAGTTCACTTCGTCACAGATCACGATCTCCGCAAGAAAACCGCTCTATCGAAAGAAAGATCAATTGATGGTGGATCAGGCACACGCTCGCCTACGCAGCGCGCTAGCCCTGGTGGAGGCCTCTGAACAGCGTCTTTTTGCAAAGGTCGTAATGGCCTGGATAGATATTCTTGTTTCGAGAGATCGGTTACTGGTTGCGATTGAAAGCGAGCGACGGGCAATGGTCGTCCGTGAGGAAACGGAGCGACGCTTACAAGCGGGCGACATCGCAGCCGACCTTCTGGCGCTTGATATGGCACGCGAACTTGTACGGCGGGCTGATGTTCAGGATGCACGCGTTCGGCTGCAGGTGGCCGAGCGGGCGCTGATCGATCTGGCTGGGCAGGATTCCCTCATCCCGAATCATCTGTCTTTAGCGCATATCCGGCTGGCGCCGACCGATAGCCAGTTCGATGAAAAGATCATTGACTTAATTGAGCAGAACAACCCTGAACTAAAGTCTTTTCGCTATCTCGAAGATGCCGCGTTATTGGAGCGGGAAAAAGCCCAGGCAGAGCGTTACCCGACCGTCGAGGGGTACCTGAGTGCGAGCAAGGGAGAAAATGATGCTGCTACCTATATACGGGATGAGAGACGACTCGGGGTTCAAGTCGTTATCCCCCTGTATACCTCAGGGCTAATTGATGCGGTTCTCGCCCAGTCGGAGGCGGAGCTTGAAAAGGCACGCGCCATGACCTGGTCTGCCGAGACGCGATTAAAGACGACTGGCGTGAATAGTCTCGCACAGCTTCGTGTGGCGCAGAGTCGACTCACCAGTAGTCACTTTCAGCTCAAGGCAGCTACTGTGCATATTCGATCCGTCGAGGCGTCCTATCTTGCTGGGGCGGTTAGCCGG
>JBDLRA010000027.1:0-8839 GCA_039800285.1 Pseudomonadota bacterium | reverse complement strand
CGGGCCAGAGCTGGACGATCGTCTGGAAGCGACAACTCGCTTTCGAGCATTTCGATGCTCCCACTCTGCTCAAGGAGGTGCTGCCAAACGCGCTGAATGCCGATTGCAGCATTCAATGCTCTGTTGAAGAGGAATATTGAAACGAGGATGGGCGCCAACGGCTCCTTCAGATAAATCACCTGAATCGCCACGATGACCATGATCATGATTACAGCAACGGGCTCCGTGACGGCCATCATCACCCCTGAAGCCATGCCCACGCGGAACTGATGACTGGCCAGGCGTTTTACGGAGTTGTTTATTCCGATTTTCAACGGTTCGAACTGGTTGGTGGCGGTCAGGTACCTGAAAGCCTGAATGAATTGCAGGGTCAATTGCGACAGATGCCCGGTTTCTTCTGCTGTTTCGCGTGAGAGCTTTCGCACTTTGCGATTCATGACCGCAAAGAACGGCAACATCAGAATTATCGCAGTCGCTGCCAAAGCCCCCAAACGCCACGCCAGCAGAATCGCTAGCCCCAGATACAAGGATGCCGTGGTGATCTGCGTTGCAAGGCCAACAAAATTCTGGAAAGACTGAACTGCCCGTGTTACGTGCTGATTTATGAGACTGGAAAAATAGCCTGTGTTTTTTCTTGAATAGCCCGCATAGCTCATTCGCGTGAAGGCCTCGAGAGCGTTGATTTTGAGTTTGCGTAAAAGTTCTCCGCGGAGGTGGGCCTGTGCGCAGCTTGCAAAAAAAATCATCAGCGCCTTGAACAGAAAGGCTGCCGTGATGATTGAAAGAGCCGCAGTGATTGCACTTTTGGAACTCGTTGATGGAAGCAGTTCGAGCAACGCTTTCGCGAAACCCTGTGTTTCGGCAAGTTTGCCCATGCCTGCTTGCGAGTCCAGGACGCTGATCAGGGGCAGGAACATGATTATTCCGAACCCCTCAGCCAATCCTGCGGCCGCAGTCAGTGGGAGTGTGTAATACAGTTTGCGCCCGAGATATTTGCGGTAGAAAGCCACATATCTGGCTAGCGCCGGTGTTCTATTTTCGAATTTGGAGTTCAATTGGATGGAGATTGATGCTGTTCGGGTCAAATATTCAGGACTTGCGTCATTGATTTCATCAGCCGCTGATGGTCGTTCTTTTTCGTTCCCTGCGATATTTTTAAGCAGTGTCCGATGACACCCGTTGTTACTCTAGCCAACGCTGGTTCGCACGAATATTGTGAGCGCGGTTTCCGGCACAAGCCTCTGAAGTTCCTGGTACATGTCCTGCGATTGGGGAGTGTGCTTGCACCGGAGCTCATGCGGCGGGGCCGCTCCGTTTACCGTGGGCTTGCAGGTCCTCCACGCGTGCAAAGCGCCGCGCGCGGAGGCTGGGAGGGGACTCCCCCGGGGTGGAAGCAGCTGCCGCCCCGGACGATCCCACAGGCCGACGGCGAACAAGCCGTTGGAGCGACACGAAGGTCCTCGAGATCGCCGGCGCTCGGCCCGTGCGTGCAGCACCACTGCGTCGGAATGGACCCTGCCCCCCCGCGCCCCGAGACTACCTGTTCCTTGCTTAAGGGCCGAGAATCGCAGATCCGACCGCTCAAGACCAGCGCCCAGCGTTCGCGGCGCGAGTGCGTGAGCTCGGAGCCTGCGGGTGAGAGATCGAGAATGTGGAGGCTACGGTGATCTTGTCGTGTTTCGATGCCTTGCTCTAATCTTTCCCTCCTCCGGCCACGTGCCAGACTCATCGGAGAGGCCTGAGTTTTCAATGTCGAACCCCTCCGGGGCTGCCCCAACATCCTTCCGCGCTGCGCATGGCTTGGTTTTGGGCACCTTCGCCGTCAAGATTGCGGGAGCTGTGATCTCGGCCGCATTGGCCGTGATGCTGGCGAGAGTTCTCGGCCCGGCCGAGTATGGGAACTTATCCTATCTTCTCGCACTTGCCGGAGTCGCCCAGATCATCATCTCGGGGGGGATCCCCACCCTGCTGCTTCGGGCAATTGCAGGTCTTGGAGATAACGCCGGGGCATCTGCGATTGTCACTTTGTATCGTCGCGGCTCGGGCCTGATTTGGGTCGGCATGGTTCCTATGGGTCTATGTGCCGCGCTCTTCCTGCATGCAGCGAAGTTCCCCGTCATTTCTGGCGCGACCCTCGCCTCCCTCGCCGGAATAGCAGCGTGCGGCTCGCAACTGGCACTGACGGCGAGTGCTCTGCGAGGGATGGAAATGACCCTGCGCTCCCAGTTACCTGAGCTGATCTTGCGGCCGCTGGCTACAGGTCTTCTTTGCCTCGGTTACTTTGGAGTCGCCAATGGAACGATGGGACATGCTGCATCCCTGAAGCTGCATTTCGTGGCGATGTTGGGCGCATTGTTGGTGGCCCGGCTTTTTCTGGAGAACGGCCTGTCGAGGTACAAATCCTACTTGCCAGGCAGGCCCGCGGTTCAATTAGGTTGGGGGCATGCGGCCATGTGGTTGACCCTCATCGAGTTCGTGAATCTTCTTGCGACCAAAGCTGACCTTTTATTGCTGGGATTCCTCCGCCCCGCTGGAGAGGCTGGACTGTATCAAGTAGCTCAACAATGCAATGAATTGGTGGGCTTCGGGGTCTCATCAGTGGCCATAGCGCTGGCGCCTGTGCTGACCCGGTTGCACGTCGCAGGGGAAAAGCCGCAATTACAACGACTTTGCGTGAGTGTCGGGCGTGTTTCCTTCGGCATATCGGCACTGGGCGCAGCGATTGTGCTCGTCGGCGGGCCAGGGCTCCTGGCCATTGTTTTTGGAGGCGACTATGCCGCCTCCTTCAAACCCCTGTTTATCCTCGTGTCGGGTCTCCTCGTGGGAAGTATTTTCGGTTTCCCGGGCTTGATATTGATATCCTCGGGGTTCGATCGCGATGTCGCAAAAATCACGTTTTTCACCACTTTTGCAGGAATCGTGGCGTCTTATATCCTGATCGGTAAGATTGGCTTGCCTGGCGCCTGCTATTCTTTTGCCTCCGGCCTAGTGGTCAGGAAGTACCTGCTCTGGAGAACCCTCATCTCCCGAACCGCATTGAACAGCGCTATTTACGCAACTGTTCGGCCCACCCCCCGATGATGGAGATATATCGTCGCCTCTTTCGGGCTCTTTCCGCAGCAAAGATTTCCTTCTACCTGTACAAAAGCATCGAACAGCTCCCATTGGATCTTGCTGGAGCAAGAGGGGATTTGGACATTCTGGTATCCCCGGTACAGCTTCAGGAATTCGTGCGGATTGCTAAATCCGTTGGCTTTGCAGCAGGAAGCCGTAGAGGTACGTTACCAGTGTATCTGGTGGCGCGCGACGATATTACTGGTCGTCTCGCAATGCTGGACCTTGATTGCCAGCTGCGCGCTGGCCCAAAACCTCGAAGGGGGATAAGAGTTTCCCTGCCGTGGCATACGTTTGCGCCGGACTTTGTGGATTCTCCTCTAGGTAACCTTCCGGCGCTCCCGCCTGCCGAGAGGATAATGGCAGCGCTGATCATGCGGCTCACGGCACGGAACCCGAAGCAGGAGGATCTTGACGAAGTAAAAGAGTTGATGCGAGCAGTCAGCCCCGAAGAACTGCTGGGTTCGACCATTCTCCGAGCCGCGGTACCGCAAATAGATGTGAACGCCCTCATCTCGGCCGTCGCCATGGCTGGCACATGGTCAGTACTCAAGGTCTCCTGGGAGAAGATATTGCAGCGCGCACTCGTTCCGTCCTCGATCAAAAGGGGGATCAACGATCTTCTCGATCGACTCAATCCGGTTGATTCTTCACAAAGGCTCATGCGAAGACTGACAGGGGCACCTCTGATGCCGCTTGGTCGTGGCATCGAAGTGGCGATCCTGGGTATCGATGGATCCGGAAAATCCACACTTATCTCAAATATCGTCAACGATCACTTCCTGAGGCTTACAGGTGTCAAGAGCATTTACTTGGGTCACAACCAATACATGATACCGGGGCTGTCGGCTCCATCTGCCTTTTTCAGGCGCACGTGGGTGGGCCGCATTTTCATTGAGCTGCTTGCTCGATGCGACCGGCAGATCCGCTACCTGAAAGGATTGTGGCTCGTATCGAGCGGCAACGTTGTGGTGTTCGACAGGCACTTTCATGACGACCTCATCGCGGCCGAGCAGGCTCCACCACCAATCGGATTCCTCCGCCGGACGCTGCGTAAGGCTAGCAAGATGCTCACTCCGAAAATGATAGGAGCACCAGATCTCGTCATTTTTCTTGATCTAGATGGCCCCGCGGCGTTTGAGAGGAAGGAGGATCTCCCCCTCGAAGTCAAGATAGCTTCCTCGCAAGCTTACCGTGCTGGTCTTCGTGAAATTCCGAATGTGGTCACCATAGATGCTTCGCAGTCGAAAGATCAGGTATTCGTCGAAGCCATGAGAGCATTGCTTGCGACCCGTTCCAATGCGCTGCGGCATGGAGGCGAGTAACCCGTGTTCTCCGAAGGTTTGAAGCGTCTTGCGATGAGTCTTGGTTTCCACGTCGGCTCTGCCCGATTCTCGCGGCCGCTTCCGGCTACCGAGCATCAATGCGGCTCTCCACTTGATGCCGTTTATGAGGCGGGTGGTCGGCCATTTTTCATCGATGTGGCGCTGTCAGACTGCCGTTGCTTTGGATTGACCGCATTCCCACCCACCCTTGAGGGACTGAATCCCTTCAGCCTCACAGTGGCAGAGTCGCGGCTCGGTCCAGTTGCGCCGGCTGATTCTGCTCTCGCTAAATTTTACGAGACATATCAACCGCGGTCGGCAGCCGAATTACTCGGCATCGATCGGCCCGACAACCATCCCTTGTCGGTCTTCGGACCAGCCGGTGCCCCTTGGCCGTGGCGGCCTGAGATGCCTGCTTTGCTACAGGCGCAACGTCCGAGACAGGTGGCGGCAGACGCTCGCAAGACGGGAATATCAGATCAGAAAGGGATTCTCGGGGACCCATTTTTTGGCCCCGTATTCGGCGCGCGCGCTGCCGCAGAAATCAAACGCCTGGAGCACCTAGCGGCCTCGCTGAGCAGAGAAGGCTACCGTATGGATCCGATGGGCTTCGATAATGTCACGGGAGTCGTCTTGCAACTCGGCGCGGAGTGGAGGGTACTTGTCACTGACGGCGGACAACACCGGCTTTGTGTACTTGGCGCACTGGGCGTACAGGCAATTCCTGTGCAAATCAGGGCCACTGCTGGTACTGGAGGAATTGTGAGAGGCGAGGATGTCAGACATTGGCCGATGGTCAGGTCGGGTATCCTGAGCAGCACCGAGGCTTTTGGAATTTTTGAAAGGCTTTTCCGGGGTATTCCTCCCGCAGTGGCATCCGAGTGGGTCGATGTCGCCACTTCCCTACTTGCATCACTTCCAACGCGGTCGTGAGGCAGCGGCCCAGCATCGCACTGGTGATCGCCGGTTTGGGCTGCGGCGGCGCTGAGCGGGTCGCGGCCAATCTGTGTAATTTCCTCTCGGAGACTGGGGCGATAGTGAACCTTATCACACTCGACAACGCGCCCGGAGAGCGGTTTTTCCAACTTTCCCCCGATATCACTCGGATTCATGTGGGTATCTGGCCTCGGGGGCGAGGGGTGGTTATCCGCTTGGCAAGGGTAATTGGATGGGTATTCCGGATACGAGGCATTCTTGCGAGGCTGAAGCCAGACGTCGTCGTTTCTTTTCTGGAGATGACCAATGTCATGACCTTGGTAGCGACCAGGCTCGGATCTCTTGGTAATACCCCCATCATCGTCACCGAGCACAGCGACCCGGCTCATTATCGCCTGGGGTCTTTGGAGTCCTTTTTGAGAAAATTAACTTACCCGAAGGCATATGCGGTTACCGCCACCTCCCCTGAGGTGGCGGCTTACTTCAATTGGTTGGACTCAAGACGCGTTCGCGTCATCCCCAATCCGGTCGGACCGGCCAGATTAAAGGCTTTTCCGACGATTCCGGATAAGCACGGTCGGTTCAGGATCATCAGCGTGGGCAGACTGATACCCTCGAAAAATTTTGACTGCTTGATGCTCGCATTTGCGCAAGTCGCGACATCTTTTCCAGACTGGGATCTGGTCATTCTGGGGGATGGGCCGGAGCGGTTTCATTTGAAGCAGATGGCTGTGGAACTGGGCGTAGCCGAACGCTGTTTGCTACCGGGCGCGGTCAATGATGTGGAGGGATATCTTGCAGAATCGCATACGTTCTGTTTCCCCTCCTCACATGAGGGGTTTGGTCTCGCACTGGCCGAGGCCATGGCTGTGGGACTGCCCTGCCTCACTTTCGACAACGTCACCGGAGTCAGAAACCTCAACATCCACCTGCGGACCGGCCTCACAGTCGAGTTTTCTGCGAACCCACAGCTGAATGTCGTTCAGCTGTCGGAAGGGTTGCGCAGGTTGATCACCTCGCCCGCTTTACGACAGCAACTCGGGACTACGGCCACCTCCGCAATGCTCGCCTATCATCCAGACCTGGTTTTCTCCGAATGGATGTCACTCCTGGCGGAGCCCCGACATCACTCTTGAGACCGGGGAGTAGACACATTGCAGGTTCACCGCCCCTCCGCCGTGCATCGGTAGAGGATGGGCTTCCTTCGCGGACTAGTTCTCGGTCTCTGGCAGCCGACTAAGTCGGCGGTAGGAGCGAGAGTGGTACCCCGGTGCCCCGCAGAACGGACTCGTAGAATTTTCGATAGCTGGAGACACAGGTTGGCATCGAGAAACGGGTTTCGGCCGAGAGTCTCGCTGCCTTCCCTATTTGTTCCCGCTTCGTGGCATCGTTGGCGAGCGCACAGATCGCTTCGCCCAGCTTTTCGGGATTCACTGGCGGCACCAGAATTCCGTCGGCACCCTGGATGATTGCCTCGCTATTCCCGCCAACGTCTGTCGCGACAACCGGTAGCCCATGCGCCATGCTCTCAAGTACCGCATTACTGAAACCCTCTTCATGGGACGCCAATAACAATATGTCTGCGGCCTGATAGTAAGAGGTCAGGTCAGCTATTTCTCCCGTAAAAACGACATGTCCTCCCAAGCCGAGCTCCTTGCTCAGAGACTTCAGGCCCTGACCGATTCCGTCATCCCTACCTGTGCAAATCAGCCGCCAAGGCTTCGGAAGGCTAGACTTGATCTGGGCAAAGGCATGGAGAAGGTCCTTGTGCCCCTTGTAGGGAATCAGATTCGCGACTGACAAGAACACGAGACACCCCTCCGAAAGGGATAACTCGCTTCTCGCTAAACTCCGAGAGGCATGGTCCGATTCCATCGGAATCTCCACCCCGTTCGCGATGATTCCAATCCTTTCCCGGTGAACGCCTTCGGCGGAAAGTGTCCGGGCAACTGCTCTGGAATTTGCGAGATGGAAATCGGTGAAGTGGTGAAGAGCCCTCTCGAAGACCCCGGCCAGAGGCCGCCGCGCCCGGTAAGTCGGGAGTCCTCTTCTGCTCATGATTCGGGTGATCGGAGGGGAAAAAAAAGACGCCAGGCTTCCGATGATGTGGGCGGCGGGGAGGTGGGTGTGAAGAAGGTCGGGTGAGTGCGTCCTGAGGGCCGTAGCCAGATGCAGGACAGTACGGACCCTGCCACTTGCACTGTGAATCCCCCACGGCGATTCCAGGACAGAGATCCCGGACTCGATGAAATCTTTTGTCATTCGACCTTCCGGTGCCAGGCTGTATACCACCGGAAGGGGATCCTCGGGCCCGAAAGCGCGCAGCAACTTCAGGAGCTGGGTTTCCGTACCGCCGCGCCCAAGCTGACTGATGACATGGAAGACAACGGGGCGGCGGGTATTAGCATGTTCAATCATCATCCGGGTGGCTAGACGCTTCTTCTCCAATGCGCATCCATTCGGGCAACCTGCAGTCTCACCCCAATTTGCTTGCTCTTGAGACGAGAGCGCATGTGGGACTCTGGCGTGGTTCTTTAATAGACAGGTGAAAGCGCAGCGACGACTTGCTGCTGGATTTCCGGTGTCAACCCCGGATGCATTGGCAAACTCATCACGCGTTTGGCGGCGGCTTCCGAAACCGGAAAACTCCCCTCCCCCTGCCCCAGGTAAGCAAAGGCCGGCTGCAAATGCAGTGTACCGGGTAGTGCACTGCTGTCGGGATGCCGGCTTCCTGCAGTCTTTTCTGCACGGCGTCGCGATTATCCACCTGCACCGTGTATTGCGCGTACACCGAGCTGTTGTGGTCTTCGATGAACGGTGGAGTCACCCCGGGGCAGTTGTCGTTGATGAGCGTCGTGTAATGTGCGCCGAGGAGCCCACGTGCTTTGACCTCGTCTGGAAAGCTCGGCAGTTTGGCGAGCAACACCGCGCACTGGAGAGTATCCATGCGGCCATTCACACCGATCACCGGATGGTGGTATCGCCGATCCTGGCCATGCACGCGGATCTCCGCCATGAGCTTCGCGAGTGCGTCGTCATTGGTGAAGCAGGCGCCACCGTCGCCATAACAGCCGAGCGGCTTGGAGGGAAAGAAGCTCGTACACCCGATGAATGAGAGTGCGCAGGATTTGCGACCCTTGTAGCTCGCACCAAAGCTCTGTGCCGCATCTTCGATCACCGGCAATTCATGCCTGCACGCAATGGCATTGATTTCGTCGAAGTCGGCGCACTGCCCATACAGGCTTACTGGCATGATTGCCTTGGTGCGCGGCGTGATGGCCGCCTCGATCTTGGCGGGATCAAGGTTGTAGGTGCGTGGATCGATATCCACAAACACCGGCTTGGCCCCCAGCAGCGCGATCATCTCGCCGGTTGCGATGAAAGTGAAAGGCGAGGTGATGACCTCATCACCGGGCTTGATGCCGAGCGCCATCATGGCGATCAGCAGCGCATCCGTGCCGCTT
>JBDLRA010000026.1:0-5223 GCA_039800285.1 Pseudomonadota bacterium | reverse complement strand
CGACGACATCAAGAACAGCCGCTACCTTCTTTTTGATCTCATCTTTCGAAAACTTACGCTCGACCAGACCAAAGGCCACGTTATCGAAGACCGTCATGTGCGGCCATAGTGCATAGTTCTGAAAGACCATCCCGACGTGCCGCAACTGCGGCGGCAAAGGCGAGACATCCTCGCCATCAATTAGGAGTTTGCCGCCTTGGTTGCGATTAAATCCGGCAATCAGACGCAGCAACGTCGACTTACCCGAACCGCTCGGGCCAAGGAGTGCGAAAAACTCCCCCGGCTCAATCCGAAACGAGACGTCTCGAAGCACCTGATTGGTGCCATACGAGAGAGAAATATTGACCGCCTCTAGCAAGCCTTTTTTCATAACCAGACCTTCATCTAAAAATATTTTTCAATCCTTGCGCGTTGTCCGATACCGCTCGGCCACGACGTTCGAGGCATAGGTGCCAATCGCCACCACCAGAATCGCAATCACACCCAGTGCCGCGCCCGGACCACGACCGGCAAGACTCTGCATATAGAGGTAGATGCCATAGCTCATCGGCGCATTGGATTCCACCGAGGTAAGAAGTAGCGTTGCCGAGAGTTCTACCGACGCGGTAATAAAGCTCGTCACAAAGCCCGCCAAGATACCGCCCGCCATCAGCGGCACGACAATGCGACGAATCGTCGTCATCCGACTAGCGCCAAGAGAGCTCGCAACCTCTTCCAGAGACTCGTGAACCTGCTGCAGCGCCGCCATACAAGAGCGCAAGGCATAAGGCAGTCGGCGTACCGCATAGGCAATCATGATCAAGACCCAGGTGGTCACAATCGGCGTCTCCGTAAATGGTAGCGTCATGCCCTTAAACATCCGAAGATAGCCAATTGCCAGAACAAGACCCGGAATCGCCAACGCTGCGGACGCCATATGGTCAAGCCAGTGACGCCCGGGAAGATTGGTACGCAGAATCAGATAAGCGATTGCAACACCCAACAAGATATCAATGCCTGCTGCGGTCAGACAGTAGAGCAAGGTGTTCGAGATCATCTTGCTGGAATCCTGAATCACCGTCGCGTAGTGGGCTAGGGTGTAAGCGTCTGGCAGAACCGAGAAGCTCCAGACTTTTGCAAACGACATCAACAGGATACCGATATGGGGTGCTAGGACAATCAATAGCATCACAATGATCCAGCCATAGGCAGCAATACCCTGCCAGAACGACAAGCGACGCTGCTGCAGACTAGTACCGCCTTTTTGCAAAGTCGAGAAATCACGACCTTTCAGTACCAGCGCAGACATCCATAAGGCCACCACCGAGAACACCACCATGATCACGCTGATCACATAGCCCAGCGGATCTTCAACGCCCACCGAAGTAATCCGCAGATAGGCCTGTGGGGCCAACATATTGGTAACCCCCAGCACCAGCGGCGTCCCCAGGTCATCAAAAACCTTCACAAAGACCAGTGCAGCACCCGCGACAAATCCCGGCATCGCCAACGGGAAGACCACACGACGGAAGATCGACCATCCACCGGCCCCAAGGTTCTGGGCAGACTCTTCCATTGCGCCATCAATATTGCGCATCGAGGCGACGAGGTTCAACAAGATAAACGGGAAGTAGTGGATGCTCTCGACAAAGATCACTCCCCAGAGCCCCTGCATAAAGGGAATATTGATCCCAAACCACTCTCCGAGGAGCAGGTTGACAGAGCCACTCTTACCAAAGATCAGCTGCATCGCCACCGCACCGACAAAGGGCGGCATGATCAACGGCAGAACGCCGAGCGTCTGAATCAGAATGGCGCCACGGAAATCAAATCGCACCGTGAAATAGGCCAACGGGATCGCAATCAAAGACGCGAAGACAACCGAGGCAAAGGCGACAATCAGGCTATTGATAAACGACTCTTTAAAAATGGCCTGACCGAAGAAATTCATAAAGTGCCCGAGTGTCGGCGCACCGGTCTCGGTCACGAAGGCGGTGTAAAACACCAACAACACGGGGATGACGAGAAAGATCATCAACAACAAAAACACAATCCCATAGACAAACCACGGGCCAATATTGGCAAAAAATGCGCGTAATCCTGGCGTCGACGACGTCGACAAAGATGTGGCTTGACTCATAGGGAGCGTGTCTCTAGTGAACAAAATCCCAGGGGGACAGCAACGCCGTCAGCCCTGGGATGGATAACTCATTAACGAATTGCGGCTGCAGCCTGGTTGGCCAAGGCCTGTGCTTTTGCGTAATTTTCTTTGGCCTTGCTACCCCACTGCTCTTCAAAAACAGAGATCTTTTTAGCGACCTCAACGTCTTTCCGTGACTTACGGAAGAGGTCAAGTAACTCCGCATTCTTCACCTCAGCCTCTGTAAGGATTGGTGTATAAGCAATTGCCTTGGCCTGACGAATCAGATCGGCAGCCTGGGGGTTGTTCTTCCCGGCAAGCTTTTTCTCGGCATCATGAATAGCCTTGGTGGCCGCCTGGATCTCTTTGAGGCGGAAGGTCACCATCTGGTCAAACATGCTGACAACAATGCCGCGACGATCACGGGAAATATTGGAGTTGAACTGCACCTTGGCAGACTTCGCAACCTCCTGGATGTTCGGATAGTTCGGAGGCGACTTCATGCTGGTACCTGGGCCATAAGGCACAACCGGCAGACGGCTGATCGCAGGATCAAACAGCAGGGTCTGGCCTTCATCAGACAAGGTATAGGCCATAAATGTCTTGGCTTCTGCTGCGTTTTTTGCACCATTGATCAGGCCAATGTTGGCAGGCACAACAGCGGTCATCGTGGGGTAGACGAATTCCACAGGGAATCCGCTGTACTTGCCAGCCAGACCAAAGAAGTCGATCACCAGACCAACACCAAACTGTCCGTTGTTCACACCATCAGGCACGCCGAAGCTACGCTCGGTCACGGCAGCAGCATTGCCCATGATCTGCAGTAACTGGCCCCAGCCTTTGTTCCAGCCTTCGCCCTGAAGAATCGTCTCAACGGTCAGATGGGTTGTTCCTGAGCGAGATGGCGAAGAGATCGCCACGTGACCAAAGTACTCCGGCTTGATCAGATCAGCCCACTCTTTGGGAGCCGGCACTTTATTCGCCTGCATATAACGGGTGTTCCACATCAGACCGTAACCGGCCAACGCCTGTCCGTAATAAAGGCCCTCAGGATCGTTGATGGGATAGTTGCCAATCTTTGCAGGCGTACGGGGATTCTTGACTTCAGGTGCCGTTACCAGCAGCTTGTCGCGCGATAGCACCTCGAAGGCGCTGGGATCAGAAACCCACATCACATCAGGACGCTGACCAACCGGCAGTTCCTTAATGTAAGCCAAAGCAGCAGCGGTGTTCTTATTCAGAATCTCGAGCTTAATCGTGGGGTGTTTCGCCTCAAAAGCTTTCTTATAGGTGGCCGTCAGCTCCTTTGGGAAAGAGGTCAGTACGGTCACTGTGCCCGCATGCGCAAGCCCTGCAAAAGCCATGGCCATCGTGGCCAGACTCAACTTCTTCAATGCTCGATCCATCAGTCGTCTCCTTTTTAAATCGATCGTTCAATCAGTTCAATCTTGTAACCGTCGGGGTCCTGCACAAAGGCGATCACCGTTGTTCCCCCTTTGACGGGGCCAGCCTCGCGCGTGATGTTGCCGCCAGCCTGTCGAATCCGCTCACAGGCTTCTGCGGCGTTGGGGACTGCTATCGCCATGTGACCGTAGGCGCTGCCAAGGTCATAGCTCTCAACACCATAGTTATACGTGAGTTCGATCTCGGCATGCCCTTCGGCATTACCCTTACCAAATCCAAGAAACGCGGTGCTGTACTTTTGTTCCGGTCGATCCGAGGTCCGAATCAAGTTCATCCCCATCACTTCTGTATAAAACTTGATCGACCGCTCAAGATTGCCAACCCGAATCATGGTGTGTAAGAGCTGCATCGCGGGAGATCTCCTTATGCGAGAAGTCGGTTAAGTGCCTCTGCAAAACCATCTGCAGATTCCTGGGTCGTAACATAAGCGGGCCAATGATCCATTAGTCCTTCATAACGCATGACATTAGCGACACCGATTGATCGTTCAAAAAATGAAAACATGGGGCTGTCATTGGGTGAGTCCCCAATATAGACAAAGGACTTTGCCAAGGTCTCGCTAGACAGTCCAAACTGTTCCAGAACAAACGTACGGGTCGTACTCAGCTTATCGAAGTCACCAAACCAGCCATTGACGTGAATAGAGCTTATCTTCGCAGTCATTCCCGCCTGGCGCATGATGGCTGCGATCTGATTGGCCTGATCAAGACTGAGCGGGCCACAGTCCTCCGCGAAATCAATCGCCAGGTCACTGATGCGATACGCCTGATCAGCAGACACCTGGGACCCCGGAACCGCCTGAAGGACCTGCTGCGTAATCGCTGCGAAGGCCTGTCGGCTCTGAGCACGTTCAGCCTCTGAGCGAACGAACCCGCGTTTCATACGTCGCGCCTGTCGATCAAAGGAAAACCAGAAAGCGCCATTCTCGCCAACGACAGCATGCAGCGGCCACATCCGGGCAAAGTGATCGCACCAGCCTGCCGGTCTGCCGGTCACCGCAATCGCAATACGACCAGAATCAACCCAGCGCTCTAGAGCAGCAAATGCCTGTGAAGTCACCTGCCCCTCAGTCGTAAAGGTGTCGTCAATATCGAACAACAACCCTTTCACTGGGGGGTCTAAGGGTATCTCGGACAGTGGGCGCACCATAGAGAACCAGTTTAGATGATGCGCTTACGGATCTGGGTGACGATGATTTCTGCGATCACGACGATCACGAAGATCGACAGCAGAATCAGCGAGACGCGCGTCCACTGAAAGAGATTGAGTGCGGTGTCCAAGGCCATGCCGATACCGCCCGCGCCCACAAGCCCAAGCACAGATGACTCGCGAATATTGATGTCCCAGCGGAACAAGGCAACCGACCAGAAGGTGGGTTCCAGCTGCGGCCAATAGGCTTTTAGCAGCACGGACATCCAGGAGGCGCCAGCAGCCTGCAAGGCCTCGACGCTTCTTGGGTCTACTTCTTCAAGCGCCTCACCAATCAGCTTACCCACAAACCCAATCGATCGGAATGCGATGGCCAGGGTTCCCGCGAGTGCACCAGGTCCGAAAATCGCCACAAACAACAACGCCCAGATCAGTGAATTCACCGAACGGGTGCTCACCAGAATTAGTCTGGCAAAACCATTCAGGATCCG
>JBDLRA010000025.1:0-3795 GCA_039800285.1 Pseudomonadota bacterium | reverse complement strand
GATCCGGGCGTTTTTCGGGCTACAGACCGCGGTTTAGAGCTCCTGAGTGACCTTCAGTCGATCTTTTTGAACTAATTTGGTGCAAAAAAGAGCGAAACGGAAGTTTTGCACCATAATAATGCGCAATACGCACTAACTAAGTGCATTATTGCGGTTTTCAGACGCAAAAAGCGATCTAACCCTTTGATTCTTCGTGCTCTTTTTTAGGCACGGTTTTCGCTATCAGAGGATGTCGATTTTATTTTTCAAGGAGAACTAAGAATGCCTACCCCTCAAGACGTCATGAAGATGGTGACCGACAACGACGTGAAATTCGTTGATTTCCGATTCACCGATACCCGCGGCAAAGAGCAGCACGTCTCGGTGCCGGTCAGCCATTTCGATGCCGATAAATTTGAGTCCGGCCACGCATTTGACGGTTCTTCGATTGCAGGCTGGAAGGGTATTGAGGCCTCGGACATGCTGCTGATGCCGGATGCCAACACCGCCGTGCTCGATCCGTTCCGTGAAGAGACCACCCTGAATCTGACCTGCGATGTGGTGGAGCCTTCCGATGGCAAGGGCTACGAGCTCGACCCCCGTTCGATCGCCAAGCGGGCTGAGGCTTATCTGAAGTCTTCCGGCATCGGCGACACGGTGTACTTCGGGCCCGAACCCGAATTCTTCATTTTTGACGGTGTGACCTGGAATGTTGATATGTCGGGTTGCGGCGTGAAGATCAAGTCGGAAGAGGCGAGCTGGTCTACCGGTATTGATTATGAAGGCGGCAACATGGGCCATCGTCCTGCCGTGAAGGGCGGTTACTTTCCGGTGCCTCCTATCGACTCGTTCCAGGACATGCGCTCCGAGATGTGCCTGATTCTTGAGCAAATGGGCGTACCCGTTGAGGTGCATCACCACGAGGTGGCCGGTGCGGGCCAGTGCGAGATCGGCACCAAGTTCTCCACGCTCACGCAGCGTGCCGATTGGACACAGATTCTGAAGTACGTGGTGCAAAACGTTGCCCACAGCTATGGCAAGACGGCGACATTCATGCCCAAGCCGGTGGTAGGCGATAACGGCTCCGGCATGCACTGCCATCAGTCGGTCTGGAAAGACGGCCAGAACCTGTTCGCTGGTAATGGGTATGCGGGCCTTTCCGAGTTTGCCCTCCACTACATCGGCGGCATCATCAAGCACGCACGTGCACTCAATGCGATCACCAACCCCGGCACCAACAGCTACAAGCGACTCGTTCCTGGCTTTGAGGCTCCGGTGAAGCTGGCCTACTCTGCCCGCAATCGTTCGGCCTCGATCCGAATTCCCTATGTAAGTAATCCGAAGGGCCGCCGGATTGAAGTCCGCTTCCCGGATCCCACTGCGAACCCGTACCTTGCATTCGCAGCCATGATGATGGCCGGTCTGGATGGCGTCATGAATAAGATCCACCCCGGCGAAGCTGCTGACAAGAATCTTTACGATCTGCCTCCCGAGGAAGATAAAAAGATTCCGACCGTCTGCTCGTCGCTTGACCAGGCACTTGAGTCGCTCGATAAAGACCGCGAGTTCATGACGCGTGGTGGGGTGTTCAGCAATGCAATGATTGATGCGTACATTGATCTCAAGATGCAGGAGGTCACCCGCTTCCGTATGACCACGCACCTGGTTGAGTTCGATATGTACTACTCGCTGTAAACAGCGATCGAACAACCCTTGATTCGTGATGGCCCGGCGTGACACAACAGGATTTTCGAAGTTTCGATCTGTTGTCCACCGCGGTGGTGATCCTGGATCGGGGGTTAAACGTCGTGCACTGCAATCAGGCGGCAGAGATCCTACTCGGGATCTCTAGCCGGCTGCTCGAAGGAGCGTCCTTGTTCGATTCCATTGAGCATGTCGAGGAAGTCGAAGAGATGCTCAGCGATGCGCTCAAGCAGCAGTTTGATGTAAAGCGCCAGCATGTGGCCTGGAAAATCCCGATGCGGGGCGTCGCCACGCTCGACACCAGCGTAGCAGTCCACATCGAGTCGGGTGATCTGCTGTTGTGTCTGGAGCTGCGTGAGATTGATCAACAGCGTAAGGCCGATCGCGAAGAGCATCGTGCCGACCTGACGCAGGCCAACAAAGAACTCATGCGTAACCTGGCGCATGAAATTAAGAATCCACTTGGCGGTGTGCGCGGTGCGGCCCAGCTGCTGGATCGCGAGCTGCCCAGCGAAGACTTGCGCGAGTACACGCAGGTCATCATTAAAGAGGCGGATCGGCTTCAGGAGTTGGTGGATCAGATGCTGGCCCCCCATCGCAAGGCGAGGGTGCTTGAGCCGGTCAATATCCACGAGGTCTGTGAGCGCGTGCGAAGTCTGATGCTGGCGGAATTCCCCAGCGGGTTAAAAATTCGTCGCGATTACGACACCAGCCTGCCCCCGATTCACGGCGACCGTGAGCAGCTTATTCAAGTCGTGTTGAATGTGACGCGTAACGCGGCCCAGGCACTCAACGGTGAGGGCGAGATTATTCTGCGCTCGCGTGTGGCACGGCAGGTCACGCTGGCCAAGCGTCGTCACAAACTGGCATTGGATTTGCATGTCATTGACAACGGACCCGGCATTCCTGAGGAGATCCGCGAGCGGGTGTTTTATCCCTTGGTGTCAGGGCATCCTCAAGGGCATGGTCTGGGGCTCACGTTAGCCCAGTCGTTTGTGCACCAGCATGGCGGGATGATTGATGTGGAGAGTCGGCCCGGATTAACGGATTTCTTGATCCGTCTTCCGATTGACATGAAATGGAGCCAATGATGAAACCGGTATGGATTGTTGATGATGATCAGTCGATCCGTTGGGTGTTGGAAAAGGCGCTCAGCAAGCAGCAGATGCCGGTCCGCGTCTTTGAAGATGCCCAGGGTGTGATGTCAGCACTCGACGACGACACGCCCCAGGTGTTGGTGTCGGACATTCGCATGCCGGGCGACAGCGGTCTGGAGTTGCTCGAGCGGGTCAAGCACCGTTGCCCGCAGGTTCCTGTGATCGTGATGACAGCTTATTCGGATCTCGACAGCGCGGTGTCGGCGTTTCAGGGCGGGGCATTTGAGTACCTGCCCAAGCCCTTTGATGTGGATGCAGCGGTCGCATTGATCCGGCGTGCGGTGCAGGAAAGCTCCACCGGTGGCAGTCTTGCAGAGGTCTCTGCAGCAGCCTTGCCGGAACTCCTGGGCCAGGCGCCGGTGATGCAGGACGTATTTCGTGCCATTGGCCGCCTGAGCCAATCCAGTGCGACCGTGCTCATCACTGGTGAATCCGGCACCGGAAAAGAGCTTGTTGCCAGCGCGTTGCATCGGCACAGTCCGCGTGCGCGCATGCCGTTTGTTGCCCTTAATACTGCAGCGATTCCTCGGGATCTTCTCGAGTCGGAGCTCTTTGGCCACGAGCGTGGTGCATTTACAGGGGCGCAGTCGATGCGCCGTGGGCGCTTTGAGCAGGCCGAGGGTGGAACGCTTTTCCTTGATGAAATTGGTGATATGCCCTTGGATCTGCAGACGCGCTTGCTTCGTGTGCTCTCCGACGGGCATTACTACCGTGTAGGTGGCCATCAGCCAATCAAGGCGAATGTGCGCGTGATTGCGGCCACACATCAAGACCTCGAGGCCCGTGTGCGTCTGGGCCAGTTCCGGGAAGATCTTTTCCATCGGCTCAATGTGATTCGCCTGAAGCTTCCTCCATTGCGAGAGCGTCAAGAGGACATTCCTTTGCTAGTGCGCCACTTTCTGCAAAAGAGCGCCAAAGACCTGAAGGTCGAAACCAAGCAGATTGCTCCCGCAGC
>JBDLRA010000024.1:0-4948 GCA_039800285.1 Pseudomonadota bacterium | reverse complement strand
GGGCCCAGACAAGGTCCTGACTGGCGAGCGTGAGTGCAACCGGACGTTGCTGCGCAACTTCTTGGGCAAAGCTTGGCCCCGACAGCGCCCCTTGTGGCCAGCCCTGGCAATGCCGACCCACAATCTGATGCGGCCATTCCAATACGGGAGCGGCAGGTTCTCCAGAGACACGAAGCCCCTTTGCAAGCCAGAGCAATCCTTCACCAGGCTGGGCTGCGCCACAGCGCTTCGAAACTGCTATCGCTGCATCATCAAGACCCGACATCGGTGTCGCAAGAATGATCAACCCATGGACGGATGCGACCGGTTGCGCCTTTGCGTGCGCCAATGACTGCTCGCGCCAACGCTGCGTGGCGCGATCGAAATCGGATTCAAAGAGAAGGGGTATCGGCAGCGAAATACCGGGCAGGTATCGCTTGTTCTCACGGCTCGCGATCATCTCAGTGATGTCGCTGTTGCTACGCCCCCAGAGCTGGACAAGCCCCTGGGGCGATCGGGCCGCCAGGTGCGCCGCAATCGCCGTGCCCCAAGCACCTGCTCCAACCACAAGAACAGGAATCGACACGGCCTGACTCACGATTTATTGCGGGGGAACGATCAGACCACTCGGTTTCGCATCACCATTCGCAGTCGCATTCGCGCGCGCTGCGAGTCGCTGCTGATAGAACGCCTCCCAGTTCAGCTCGGCCAGATGCACTGGCGGGAAGCTGGCGCGCGAGATCACATCAGCGATGTTGGCGCGCAGATAAGGGTAGACAATGCTCGGGCAGGAGATACCCATCAACAAAGCCATCTGTTCCTCAGGAATACCCACGATCTCGAAGATGCCAGCCTGACTGGCCTCGACCAGAAAACCCACCTTGTCACCGAGTCGGCAGGTCACCGTGCAGCGCACGGAGACTTCATGGACATTGGGGCCTAGTTCCTTTTCTTGCGTATCAATCTGAAACTCAAGACGAGGTTCTGCATTGTCAAGAAAAACGCCCGGGGCATCAGGAATCTCAAGCGAGAGATCCTTCAGGTAAACACGCTGCAGATTGAACTGCGGTGTCGGCGCATTCGCGGCGTTGGTCTGTTCAGTCATAAAGCACTTTCAAATGTGTGTAGGCAACCGACGTTGCCTGAACCAAGAAACAGCGAGACTTAGCCCGCCAGAAGGGGCACTAGTCCGCCGTCACGGTCTAATGCAGAGAGGTCATCAAATCCACCCACGTGACGCTCCCCGATAAAAATCTGCGGCACGGTGCGACGTCCTGTCTTGGCAATCATGTCATCACGCTGGGCAGGGTCGAGATCAATGCGAATCTTTTCAATCTCGGTCACGCCACGCTGCTTGAGCAGCATCTCTGCGCGCTGACAGTATGGACAGACTGCAGTGCTGTACATCACGACCTTTGCCATGATTTATGCCTTTCCAGATTTCTTTACAGGAAGACCCGCCTGCTGCCAGGCATCAAATCCGCCCTCAAGGTTAAAGACCGCCTCAATGCCAGCCTTTTTAAGCATGCGGCCCGCTTTGTTACCACGCCAGCCACTCTGACACATCAGAATCACCGGCAGCTGCGTCTTGCCCTTATTGGCCTTTGCCTTAATGTCTTCCATCTGGCTGGGGAGGGTGCTCATCGGGATGTGCAGGGCCTGAGGAGCCATGCCACGAGAGAGTTCACGGGTCTCGCGCAGGTCGATCAGGATGGCGTCCTCGGAGTTCAACAGCTGTGTCGCTCCAAGGGTATTGATGACCCGGGCGCTCGTCCCACGCGTCACCACAGGCCAGACCAGCAGCGCGCCGCTCAGGAAGGCGGCCATGATCAGGATGATGTTTTCGGTAATAAATGCCACAGAGACCTCTATTCGTTGATGGAACGGCCCGCAGCCGCCTTGGCCGAAATTATAGAATGGCGACTATGAGCAAAACCTTTACCCTCGTCGTCCTACGCCATGGCGAAAGCCAGTGGAACCTTGAAAACCGATTCACCGGATGGGTGGATGTGGATCTTACCCCTCGAGGGATCGAAGAGGCCAAAGCCGCCGGTGCGCTACTGAGGGCAAAGGGCTATCAGTTCGACCAGGCCTTTACCTCGGTCTTAAAGCGTGCGATTCGCACCCTCTGGATTACGCTCGATTCACTGGACCAGATGTGGCTGCCCGTGGCCAAGGAATGGCGCCTTAACGAGCGTCACTATGGCGCGCTCTCTGGACTGAACAAGGCCGAGACCGCAGCAAAGTACGGCGAGGCCCAGGTTCTGGCTTGGCGGCGCGCCTATGACGTGCGCCCTGACGCCATGACACCCGATCATGCCCACTGGCCGGCAAAAGACCCCCGTTACGCCGGAATTGATGCCGCGCTTCTGCCCGCAACCGAGTGTCTCAAAGATACGATCGAACGCGTGATCCCCGTCTGGGAATCCAAGATTGCGCCAGCCGTGAAATCGGGACAGCGTGTCCTGATCTCGGCCCACGGGAACTCGATTCGTGCCCTCATCAAGTACCTGGAGGACATGTCCGAGGCGGATATTCTGGCGCTCAACATCCCCACGGCCCAGCCGTTGGCGATTACGCTCGATGAGAACCTCCGTTGTGTGGACCGGCAGTATCTGGCCGATCCCGCGGTGATTCAGGCGGCTCTGGCGGCAGTGGCCAACCAAGGAAAAGCCAAAACCGCCTAAACTTTCTGGCAGATCAGCTGCCTAAGCAGGTCCCTATTGTTGTTATCGCAACCTCTGCGAGTGAGTGCCATGTCGAAAAAATTACAGATCACTGGGTGGATCGCCGTTGGGCTAGTCAGCGGCGTGCTCGTCAGCATGGGCGTGTCGGCCGTTGCCCAGCGAGACAGTCGGCTGTCACTGCCGATTGAAGAGCTCCGACAGTTCGCAGATGTTTACGGGGCGATCAAGGCCAACTATGTGGAGTCGGTTGAGGACAAAAAACTGATAACCGAAGCCATCAGCGGGATGCTCACGGGACTCGATCCGCACTCGTCGTACCTTGATGCAGACGCCTTTAAAGAACTCCAGGTAGGTACGCAAGGCGAGTTCGGCGGCCTTGGTCTCGAGGTCGGCACCGAAGATGGATTTGTCCGCGTCGTTTCTCCGATCGAAGGGACCCCTGCGGCACGCGCAGGCATCAAGGCGGGCGATCTCATTATCAAGATCGATGACAAGTCGACCAAGGGTCTGACGATCAATGACGCCGTCAAACTGATGCGCGGCAAGCCCAAGACCAACATCACGATCACCATCAGTCGCAAGGGCGAGACCAAGCCCCTGGTCTTTAACCTGATGCGAGACGTGATTCAGATTCAGAGTGTTCGCTCCAAGATGATCGAACCGGGTGTGGGCTATATCCGCATCACGCAGTTCCAAGAGCACACCGTCGAAAACCTTGTGAAGCATTTCAATCAACTGGTTGAAAAGGCCCCGTTGACATCGCTGGTGCTCGATCTGCGCAATGATCCTGGCGGGCTTCTCACCGGTGCGATCGGTGTCTCTGCAGCCTTCTTGGAAGACAAGACACTTGTAGTCTCAACCGATGGCCGTCAGGAAGACGCGAAGCGCAAATATTTCGCAACCCTTGGTGACTACGCCCGAATTGGCCGTGAGGATCCTCTCGGAAAACTCTCGCCGCAGGCGAAGACGGTGCCAATGGTGGTCTTAGTCAACGGCGGCTCAGCCTCAGCCTCTGAGATCGTGGCCGGAGCACTCCAGGACCACAAACGCGCCACCATTCTTGGCACGCAGACATTTGGCAAAGGCTCGGTTCAGACCATTCTGCCGCTCACCACGAACACGGCCATCAAGCTCACCACGGCACGCTACTACACGCCGAAAGGACGATCGATTCAGGCAAAAGGCATTGCGCCAGATCTCTGGGTTGAAGAGAGTGCCGCAGGCGCTGGCATTGATGGAATTCGCCCACGCGAAGCCGACCTGTCACGCCACCTTTCCGGGAAAGGCCCCGATGGCAAACCCATTCCTGAAAAAACACGGCAGACAAATGCAGGCAAAAAGCCGGCCACACCAGCGCCCGATACCTTAAAGCCTATTGAGTTTGGCAGCGCAGAGGACTATCAGCTGCAACAGGCCTTAAACCATCTCAAGGGAAAACCTGTCGCGACATCTGCACGACCTGACAATGTCTGACCTCGATCACCTGCGCCAAAGCCGTCATGAACTCCTCGATGGCTTTGATGCGCAGGGAGTGGATGCAGTTCGTGCTGCACATGTCCTGATCATTGGCGCTGGCGGCCTTGGCTGTCCGGCAGCAACCTATCTGACCGCAGCAGGCGTCGGTCGCCTCACTTGGATCGATGGCGACACGGTCGATGCCACGAACCTCGCCCGTCAGGTGCTCTTCGGTCCCGATGACATTGGTCAGAAGAAGGTCGAGGCGGGTCGTCAGGCACTCCTACGACTTCATCCGAGTGCCAACATCCACGTCATGGCGATTGACGCGGATGAAGCGCTGCTCGATCAGGAAGTCCCTCAGTGCACGGTTGTTCTCGACTGTACAGACCGATGGGAGACGCGGCAGATGATCAATCGCGTCTGCGTGAGACATCAGATTCCCCTGGTCACTGCTGCCGCAATTGAGTGGTCAGGGCAGCTGATGGTGATCGATCCTCGTGCGTCGGATCAAGCCTGCTATGCCTGCATCTTTGATCCCGAACATGCGCCAGAGGAACATGCCTGCGGTGCCTATGGAGTACTCTCCGCGTTAGTGGGTGCTATGGGCTGCCACCAAGCGGCTGAGGCATTCAAGCTCATCATCTCGCTTCAACAACGGAATGCGCCGCAGATGTTGTCGCTTTTTGATGCGCGTACAAGCCAGTGGCAGCAGCTTCGCCTATCGCGAAACCCCGACTGCCCGGTCTGCCGCGCAAACGCGCGTTCTTAAGGAAAGAGAAGCCGGACCGCGGGGTCCATGCCCTCGGTAGGACGTTTGCGGAACC
>JBDLRA010000023.1:0-3948 GCA_039800285.1 Pseudomonadota bacterium | reverse complement strand
CAGACGAGTAGATGCCGAACACGATGCCGATCGTCAGTGCCAAGGCAAAGTAGTGCAGCACTGGGCCGCCGAAGATCAGCATCGCCAAGACCATCGCCTCAGTGGTGCCATGGGTAATGACGGTGCGTGACATGGTGTTGGTGATTGCGTTATCAATCACCTCGCGCACCGAGGCCTTACGCATCTTGCGGAAGTTCTCTCGAATTCGATCTGCCACCACGACAGACTCGTTCACCGAGTAGCCCAAGACCGCCAGAATCGCAGCCAGCACGGAGAGCGAGAACTCCCACTGAAAGGCCGCAAAAAAGCCAATAATGATGACCACGTCGTGTAGGTTGGCGATGATTGCCGCAACGGCAAACTTCCACTCAAACCGAATGGCCAGGTAGATCATGATGCCCACGATCACAAAGAGCAGCGCAAGAGCGCCATCGGTGGCAAGCTCACTCCCAATCTGAGGACCAACAAACTCCACGCGCCGTAGCTCTACGCCGGGCGTCGCTACCTTGAGCGCAGCCATAACTTTGTCGCTTTGGGCACTCGCCGCGTTGGAGGCAGCCTTCTCTCCTGAAGACGCATCGGTCGGTGCGGTCGCCTTAAGCGTCTGATCGCCGCCACGCAGGGGCAGGCGGATCATCAGATCGCGTGAGGTGCCGAAGTTCTGCACCTGGGCATCCGCGTAGCCAAGATCTTCCACAACGACTTTACGAACCTGCTCCAGGGGCGCAGCCTGCGGATAAGCCACTTCCATGACCGTACCGCCGGTGAACTCAATGGAGAAGTGCAGTCCACGCACCGCAATAAAAATCACCGCCGCGACAAAAGTAATCACCGAAATCACGTTGAAGACCAACGCGTGCTTCATAAACGGGATGTCTCTTTTAATTCTGAAAAATTCCATAATGACGCTCCGTTTACGCCTGCTTATTCGGCGTCCAGACCTGGCCGATCGAGAGTTTGCTGAGTTTCTTCTTGCCGCCGTACCAAAGGTTGACGAGTCCGCGTGAGAAGAAGACCGCAGAGAAGATGGATGTCAGAATGCCCAGACAGTGCACCACCGCAAATCCGCGAACGGGGCCTGAACCGAAGACCAGTAGCGCGACACCTGCAATCAGCGTCGTGATGTTCGAGTCTAGAATCGTCGCCCAGGCACGGTCGTAGCCCTGCAAAATAGCTGTCTGCGGTGAGGCACCGTTACGCAGCTCTTCTCGCACCCGCTCATTAATCAAGACGTTGGCATCAATCGCCATACCAAGCGTCAGCGCAATCGCTGCAATGCCCGGAAGCGTCAGGGTTGCCTGCAAAAGTGACAAAAGCGCAAAAAGCAGCAGTAGATTTACCGACAGCGCTACAACGGAGAACACACCGAAAAGCATGTAGTAGCCAATCATGAAGATTCCTACGGCAAGAAACCCGTAGAGCGTCGAGTTAAATCCCTTTTGAATGTTGTCAGCCCCCAGACTTGGTCCGATCGTTCGCTCTTCAATGATCTCCATCGGTGCCGCCAACGATCCAGCACGCAGCAGAAGCGCCGTATCAGCAGCCTCCACCGTCGTCATACGGCCCGAGATCTGGACACGACCACCAGGAATCTCGCCGCGGATCACGGGTGCGGTAATGACTTCCCCTCTGCCTTTTTCAACCAACAAGATAGCCATACGCTTGCCGATATTTTCGCGGGTCACATCGCGAAAGATCCGCGCGCCTTTGGCGTCCAGCGTCAGGTGAACTGCAGGCTCACCAGGATTCTGCGAGTCAAACCCCGCCTGGGCGTCGGTCAGGTTTGCGCCTGTCAAGACGACTTCACGCTTTAACAGAATCGGGCCGCTGCCACGCTCTGAGAAAACCTCTAGCCCTGGTGGCGTGCGTCCCGATGCCAGCGCATTCAATGCCTCTAGGCCGTCTTCCACCATACGGATTTCAAGGGTTGCCGTACGACCCAGAATGTCTTTCGCCTTGGCGGTGTCTTGCACCCCCGGCAGCTGGACCACGACGCGCTCAGGGCCTTGTTGCTGGATCACCGGTTCGGCGACCCCAAGTTCATTCACTCGGTTCGATAGCGTGGTGATGTTCTGCTTAATCGCATAGTCACGGACCCGTTTTTCTGTCTCGGGACGCATGGTTCCAATAAGCGCAGGCTCACCACCAAGCGTTACCTCGTTCCAGCTTAGATCCGCGAGCTGGGTATTGAGCAGCTCTCGCGCCTTACCGCGTGTGTCGGCATCCCGGAAACGAATTTCAACGCCCTGCGCTGCGCGGGTGATGCCTGCGTGTCGAATGCTCTTGTCTCGAAGCATCGTCCGAGCATCGCCGACCAGTGCATCCAGACGCTTACTGAGTGCAGCAGGCATATCCACCTGCAACAGGAAGTGCACACCACCGCGCAGGTCAAGGCCCAGGTACATGGGCAAGGCACGCAAGCTGGTAAGCCAGTTAGGGGAGCTCGAGATCAGATTCAGCGCCACGACATAGCGAGGGTCCTGTGGATCCGCGTTCAGCGCCTTCTCAATGACATCTTTTGCCTTGAGCTGGGTGTCTGTGTCCTTCAGGCGAACGCGAACGCTTGCGCCATCCAGCGCCGAAGGCTCCGCAGTAATGCCTGCCGCTTCTATCGCACGATCGACGCGCTGAACAATCTCGGCGTCCACCTTCACCGTGGCCTTCGCACTCGAAACCTGGACCGCAGGGGACTCACCGAAGAAATTCGGCAGCGTGTAGAGAAGGCCAAATGCAAGGGCAAGCGCCATGATGATGGCGCGCCAGATCGGAAGCTTGTTCAAAACTTAAATTCCTTTAATCGTGCCCTTCGGCAGCAGGGTCTGCACGGCCTGCTTCTGGATGTGGATGATCACGGGTGAATCCGAGCCGATATCCACGGTGACATAGGCATCCCCTACCTCTGTGATCTTGCCAACAACGCCTGCGGCCGTCACCACCTCGTCACCCTTATTAAGTGCGCCGATCATGGCCTTATGTTCTTTGGCACGCTTCATCTGAGGACGAATCATCAAGAAGTACAGAACCACAAACATCAGGATGAGCGGCAGAAAGCTCATCAACGAAGACTCGGGGGATGCGCCAGCGGCCTGGGCAAATGCGGGACTGATCAGCACGGAATAGCTCCTTGGGTTGCGAGAAGAGTCGACAAAAAATCAGGGCCTACCGGCCCCAAAAGAAAGGCTAAGTATAGCGGGGAGCGACTAGACGCCGCGGGCACGATCCGCGTGAAATTGCTCGCGCCAGGCAGCAAATCGGCCCTCTCGAATGGCGGCACGCATCTGGGCCATTAAGTCCAGATAAAAGTAGAGGTTATGGACTGTCGCCAGGTGAGCGCCTAGGATCTCCTGAACCTTTTGCAGGTGATACAGGTAGCTCCGGGTAAACGCGGGTCTGTCGTCCCCATGGCCTGTGGGATGGCAGACGGGGCAGTGACAGGATTCGTCGATCGGTTGCAGGTCATCGCGATAGCGTGCATTGCGGATTTTCAGGTCCCCGTAGCGCGTAAAGATCCAGCCGTTGCGGGCGTTACGGGTCGGCATGACGCAGTCAAACATGTCGACACCCTGCGAGACGCCCTCGACGAGGTCCTCTGGCGTCCCTACCCCCATCAGATAACGGGGACGATCCGTGGGCAGCTTGGGCGTGGTGTGGGCCAGGATGCGGTTCATGTCCTCCTTCGGTTCGCCCACCGAGAGGCCGCCAATCGCATAGCCGTGAAATCCGATCTCTTGCAGGCCCGCCAGAGACTCCTCGCGCAGGTCTTCCATCATGCCGCCCTGAACAATCCCGAATAGCGCATTGGGGTTGTTCTGACGACCAAATTCTTCTTTAGACCGCTTTGCCCAGCGCAGTGAGAGCCGCATAGAGTCCGCGGTCTGATCCTTCGTGGACGGGTACGGCGTGCACTCATCAAACACCATGACGATGTCGGAGTTCAGCACCGTCTGA
>JBDLRA010000022.1:0-13230 GCA_039800285.1 Pseudomonadota bacterium | reverse complement strand
TCAAGGGTCACAGTCTGTGGGCATGCTCAATGGCTTTGCCGATAACCAGGCCGTGAGGGTGACCATGGCAGAGGCCTCTGCAGCGCTCGGCCAAGACCTGGTGGCGCTTGCCGCAGAGGGTCCGGTCGAGGCCATCAACCTGACCGTGAACACCCAGCCGCTGATGCTGGCGAGTGCCGTTTCTTTTTTTCAGGCCTGGATTGCTGCAGGCGGGCAACGCCCCGCGTGGGCTGCGGGCCACAGCCTCGGTGAATATGCGGCGTTGACTGCCGCCGGTGTCTTCTCATTGTCGGATGCGACGAAGGCCGTTCGGTTTCGCGCTGAGCAGATGCAGTCGGCCGTCCCGGTGGGTCAGGGCGGCATGGCAGCAATCTTGGGGCTGCCTGCGCGCGACGTGGTGGCCGCCTGCGCAGATGCAGCGCAGGGTCAGGTTGTCGAGGCCGTGAATTTCAATGCGCCCGATCAAACAGTCATTGCAGGACATGCGCAGGCTGTTGAGCGGGCTTGTTCGCTCGTGAAAGAACGTGGGGCGAAACGGGCGCTACCACTTCCCGTCTCGGCACCGTTTCACAGCAGCCTCCTCGCCCCAGCGGCCGACGCGCTTCGTGAATACTTATCCCGCGTTGCGCTTCAGGCGCCAACGATGTCCGTGGTCAATAACGTCGACGTTGCGATCGAGTCTGACCCAGACCGTATTCGAGATGCTCTTGCGCGCCAGGCAATGCGTCCCGTGCGCTGGGTTGAGCTCGTCCAGAAGCTCCAGTCAGAGGGGGTAACCACAGTTGTTGAATGCGGCCCAGGGAAGGTACTGACCGGATTGGTGAAGCGAATCGCCCCCGAGATGCAGCTCTTTAATATCGTGGATCAGGCGAGTCTCGATGCCACCTTACAGGCACTTTCATAGGATATGACGATGACAGATGGTTCAACTCAATTGGTCGCCCAGACCCGCGTTGCCCTCGTGACAGGCGCGACCCGAGGGATCGGCCGTGCGATTGCGATGACGCTGGGACAGGCTGGACACACGGTGATTGGGACAGCGACGACAGAGGCAGGGGCACAGTCGATCAAAGACTATTTGGCGGCCGAGAAGATTGCCGGTGCGGGTCTCGTGCTGGATGTGAATGACGCCGCTGCGTCCGATCGCCTGCTCGATGAGATTGCCGAGCGATTTGGAACCGTTGGTATTTTGGTCAATAACGCCGGCATCACCCGAGACAACCTGGCCATGCGCATGAAGGACGAAGAATGGGATGCTGTTCTTCAGACAAACCTGACGGCTGTTTTTCGGCTATCCCGCGGGGTGCTCCGCGGCATGCTGAAGGCGAGATGGGGACGGATTATCAGCATCACTTCGGTTGTTGGTCTGAGTGGAAACCCTGGTCAGGTGAACTATGCCGCCGCAAAGGCCGGGGTTGCTGGGATGTCCCGGGCGCTTGCTCGCGAGGTCGCGAGTCGGGGCATTACGGTCAATGCTGTAGCCCCAGGGTTTATTGACACCGACATGACAAAATCCTTGTCAGACGAGCAGATTAAGACGCTAACGTCGCAGATCCCCGCTCAACGGCTTGGAACCCCCCAGGATGTGGCCCATGCGGTTGGTTTTCTGGCCTCCGAGGGGGCTGGTTATGTCAATGGTGTGACCCTCAGCGTCAATGGCGGCATGGTGATGTCCTGATACAATGACGGCACTCGATTTATCCTGAAGGAAGAGGTTCATGGAAGATATTGAAAAGCGCGTTATTGGCATCGTTTCTGAGCAACTTGGTGTCAAGATTGAAGATGTTAAAAAAGAATCCAAGTTTGTCGACGATCTGGGCGCAGACTCCCTCGACACCGTCGAACTGGTGATGGCGCTTGAAGATGCCTTCGGCTGTGAAATTCCTGATGAGGAAGCCGAGAAGATCACAACCGTGCAGCAGGCGATCGACTACGTCACGACCCACCTGAAGAAATAAGAAAGTCACGAGCCGATGAGCGGTCCTTTTTCACCGGGCGCCGCGGGTCGGCGTCGTGTCGTCGTTACCGGACTTGGGTGTATTTCACCTGTCGGTAACGACATCTCCTCCGCCTGGAAGGCGCTGGTCGCTGGTCAATCAGGCATAGCGACCGTTACAAAATTCGATCACTCTGGGCTTCCCGTGCATTTTGCCGGCGAGGTAAAGGGGTTCAACGTTGAAGACTATATGCCTGCCAAAGAAGCGCGGCATATGGATACCTTTATTCATTACGGCATTGCTGCGGGGATCCAGGCGCTGAAGGACTCCGGGCTCGCTGTGACCGATGTCAATGCCGAACGCATTGGGGCTTTTGTCGGTTCTGGAATTGGCGGACTGCCGCTGATCGAAGAGACCCATACGGAATACACGAACCGGGGCGCTCGGCGAATTTCGCCGTTTTTCGTGCCCGGATCGATCATCAATATGATCTCGGGCCATCTCAGTATCTTGCACAATCTGAAAGGTCCAAATATCGCTGCGGTCACGGCCTGCACCACTGGTCTTCACAGTATCGGCCTTGCCATGCGTCTGATTCAGTACGGTGATGCTGACGCGATGCTGGCGGGGGGTGCTGAGTCGACGATTTCTCCGCTGGGTATTGGTGGGTTCGCTGCGGCTCGGGCCTTGTCGACGCGAAACGATGACCCGGCAACCGCGTCTCGTCCTTGGGATAAGGATCGTGATGGTTTTGTCTTGGGTGAGGGTGCCGGTGTGCTCATGCTCGAGGAATACGAGCATGCCAAGGCCCGTGGCGCCAAGATCTATTGTGAGCTTGCCGGATTTGGGATGTCGGGAGACGCGTATCACATGACTGCCCCGAACATGGATGGGCCCCGCCGCTGTATGGTTAACGCCATGCGTGACGCCGGGGTCTCTCAGGATGAGGTGGATTACGTGAATGCCCATGGAACCTCTACGCCGCTGGGGGATAAGAACGAGACCGAAGCGATCAAGGCGGCATTAGGTGCCAGGGCCTCATCGGTCGTCGTGAACTCGACGAAGTCCATGACCGGGCATCTCTTGGGCGGGGCTGGTGGCCTTGAGTCCGTGTTCACCGTGTTGGCGGTTCATGAACAGAAGAGTCCGCCCACCATCAACATTTTTAACCAAGACCCTGAGTGTGACCTTGATTACTGTGCGAATGCCGCACGGGATCTCCCCATTCGTGTCGCGGTCAAGAACAACTTTGGCTTCGGGGGCACCAACGGCACGCTCGTGTTTCGCCGAATTTAGGTGACTGACGGGTGATCAATGAGCGAGAGGTCGACGCGCAGTTAGTGGAGCGCGTCAAGAATGGGGACCAAAAGGCTTTCGAGCTGTTGGTCTCCAAGTATCAGAGAAAGGTCCTTCGACTGCTCTCTCGACTCATCCGGGATCCCGCCGAAATCGAGGACGTCGCCCAGGAGGCCTTTATCAAAGCCTATCGTGCGCTTCCTCAGTTTCGTGGGGAGAGTGCCTTCTACACCTGGCTTTACCGGATTGCGGTCAATACCGCCAAAAACTACCTTGCCACCCAGGGCCGCCGTCCGGCAACAATTTCGGAGTTCCAGGGGGGGGATGACGGGGAATTTTTCGACGTCGGGGATGTCGTAGAGGACATCAATACGCCGGATGCCGTGCTGCAGAGCCGGGAAATCGCCGAAACGGTCAATGCGGCCATCGAGGCCCTGCCCGAAGATCTGCGGACGGCGATTACTTTGCGAGAGATTGAAGGGCTGAGCTACGAGGAGATTTCTCAGGCAATGGACTGCCCCATTGGGACCGTCCGGTCGAGGATTTTTCGGGCGCGAGAGGCGATTGCGGAACGCATTCGACCGCTTCTCGGGCATGGCGAAGGGAAGCGATGGTAAAGGGATGAGCAGGCGACAGGGGTCATGATGGATGAGCAGAAACTAGGGCAGTCTCAGCGGGCTGCGACAGAGCAGGGCGACTCGGAACAGTTATCGGCATGGATCGATAATGAGCTGACGCCAGATCAAGGGAGTCGACTGGCGCAGACGGTCATGTCGACGCAGCCCTTGCGCCAACAGTGGGAAGAGTGGCATCTGATTGGGGACGTGATGCGTAGCGCCCCATTGGCAAAGCCGACTCAGATCGGACAACGTATTTCTGCTGCGCTTTCAACAGAGCCGATCCACTTACCAACAGCGCAGTCCAGGGCACCACGTCGGGCTATCCGTCAACGTCAATGGATCTACGGGGGGGCGGCCGCAGCGGCCATTGCCTTTGTTGCCCTTGTGACACTGGCACCTCAGATGCAAGACGGATCCCTCAATAGTTTCCTCGCGATGGGCGGTAACCCCCCGGGGGCGTCGTCACAAAATGTTTCCCAACGCGCGGCAGAGCCTGCGATGCCAGTGCCTGTGCAGGATGCTCGGCTTCGTGAGCTCATGGATGCGCATGGATCAATGTCGATTCGTCCCGTCTCGGTCGAGGTTCGCTGATGCGTCTGCGGGCACTCGTCTTCCTTGCGGCGGTGATCGGGGCGGGGGTCTCTGCGCCAGCCATTACCGCGCAGACTACCGAGTCAAAGCCTGAGCAGGTCATTGATCGGCTCCAGTCTGCAGCCCAGCAATTGTCCTTCTCGGGGACCTTTGTTCACCAGCAGGGCCCGGTCTTGCAGACATCGCGAATCCTTCAGTTGCGAGATGCGAAGCGATCTGGTGTGAAGGTTCAGGCGCTCGAGGGGAGTCGCCACGAGATCATCCGAACAGCGCAGGAGATTCGTGTCTATATGCCTGAGCATCGGATGGTGAAGCGCGATCGAACGGATCTTGCGCGATCGGCGTTTCCGGCCATTTTTGTGGGTACTGCAGATGGCATTTTGCGGAATTACGAACTGGTCCGTGGTGGATCGATTCGGATGGCAGATCTGGAGGCAGACGAATACTTGTTAAAACCCCGCCACGATCTTCGCTGGCCCGTGCGCTTCTGGGTTGATCAGCAATCGGGGCTCGTGTTGAAGTGCCAGCGTCTTGATTTTGACGGGCAAGCCATTGAGCAGGCGGCTTTTACGGAACTACGGTTTGATCCAAAGGTGCGGGCGTCTGCATTACGTCCATCGTTTCAATCAGCGAAGGACTGGACGGTGCATGATGCCTCCATGTCTCGTCTGCAGCCGATGCCGGCGTTGCGATACAAGCCGGAGGTGGTGAAGGGGTTTGAGCTCATCGGGGTCTATCAGCAGCCTGCGACAGGTTCTGAAGGGGGGCTGCCGTTTGCCGTGCGTCGATATGTTTTATCGGATGGCATCGCGACATTGTCCGTTTTCGTTCAGCCGAGACAGGCGAACGGTGCGGTAGCAGAGCGTGTCTACCGACGTGGCGCCCTATCGATGATTTCTCGCGAGGTTCAAGAGGCGTGGGTAACCGTGATGGGCGAGGTCCCTCCGGAAACCCTTCGTCAGTTTGCGCAGTCTATTGAATGGAAAGTGTCTCCATGAGGTCTCTCAAGATGAAAATAATTGTGGCTTCTTTTGTTTATGCGTCCGCGTTGGTGTTGATGACACCTTTCTCGGCGTTGGTTGCGCCTGCTCAGGCGCAGACAAACGCCCGTGGTCTACCCGATTTCGCTGATCTGGTTGAAGCGGCTGGACCCGCTGTGGTCAATATTCGTACGGTGGAGAAAGTGCGTGTTCAGCAGTCTCAGGGTAACGCGCCCGTACCTGAACTGGATGAGAACGATCCCTTCTATGAATTCTTTCGTCGCTTTTTCCCGCCCCGTCCAAATGGTCCGAGAACCCCTCGGGGTGGCGGGCCTGGTCAGGATGAAGTACCGCGCGGTGTCGGCAGTGGTTTCATTATTTCTAGCGATGGCTACATTCTGACAAACCATCATGTCGTGGATGGTGCGGATGACATTCTGGTGACGCTTGCGGATAAGCGCGAGTTCAAGGCACGACTGATCGGCTCAGATCGTCGCACCGACGTGGCGCTGGTCAAGATCAATGCCAACGGTCTCGTCGCGCTGAAGTTTGGGGATCCGAATAAATTGCGTGTCGGCGAATGGGTCCTAGCGATCGGTTCTCCCTTTGGCCTTGAGAACACGGTGACGGCAGGCATCGTGAGTGCGAAAGGCCGCGACACAGGGGACTATCTACCCTTTATTCAGACGGACGTTGCTGTGAATCCCGGTAACTCCGGTGGCCCCTTGCTGAACATGCGGGGTGAGGTGATCGGGATTAATTCCCAGATCTACAGCCGCACCGGTGGCTTCATGGGGATCTCGTTTGCGATTCCGATTGATGAAGCAAACCGCGTTGCCGATCAACTGCGCACGACGGGTCGTGTCACCCGAGGACGTATTGGGGTCGGTATCGGAGAGGTGACCAAGGAAGTCGCTGATGCGCTGGGTCTTGCCAGAACCTCTGGTGCCCTGGTCCGCAGTGTGGAGACCGGTGGACCTGCTGAACGGGCGGGAATCGAGCCAGGTGATATCCTGCTGCGCTTTGACGGTAAGGTCATTGAAAAGTCCTCCGATCTGCCCCGGATTGTTGGGAATACCAAGCCGGGTGCCCGGGTTAACGCCCAGGTCTGGCGAAAAGGGGCTGCGAAGGATATCGCCTTAACGGTCGGGGAGATGGAGCCTGATCGGAACGCGCGCGCCGCGGCCAAGCCGGGGACAACGCCAGCCCCAGTAGTGGCAAATTGGCTGGGCCTCGGGGTGGTCGATCTGACGGATGCCAAGCGAAACGAGCTCAAGATCAAGGGGGGCGTTCTGGTGGAGTCGTCCGAGGGGATTGCCGCTCGGTCTGGAATTCGTCAGGGAGATATTTTGATGAGCGTGAACAACACAGACATCGCGAACGCAAAGCAGTTTTCGGAGCTTGTGGGAAAGCTCGACAAAACGAAGTCCTTGATCATGCTGGTTCGTCGTGGTGACGGTGCGTTGTTTATTCCTGTGCGACCAACGCGAACGAAGTAGAACACGGGATGTTTTTAGTGAAGAAAATGATGGTGTGTCTTGCAGAATATTCGTAACTTTTCGATCATCGCGCATATTGACCATGGAAAAAGTACGCTCGCTGATCGCATCATCCAGCTCTGTGGCGGGCTCTCGGATCGAGAGATGGAGTCACAGGTGCTGGACTCCATGGCGCTTGAGCGCGAGCGTGGCATCACCATCAAGGCACAGACGGCCGCACTGAAATACAAGGCCAACGATGGCCAAGTCTATTCACTGAACCTCATCGATACGCCGGGACACGTTGACTTCTCTTATGAAGTCAGCCGGTCCCTGTCTGCCTGTGAAGGGGCACTTCTGGTGGTCGATGCCTCGCAGGGCGTGGAGGCCCAGACGGTTGCCAATTGCTACACCGCGATTGAGCTCAGCGTGGAAGTCGTTCCTGTATTAAATAAGATTGACCTTCCCGCAGCGAACCCAGAGCAGGCTATTCAAGAGATTGAGGATGTCATTGGCATTGATGCCCATGACGCCGTTCGTGCGAGTGCGAAAACCGGTGAGGGGGTTCGCGATATTCTGGAAATGCTGATTGCGCGGGTACCGCCACCGAAGGGTGATCCGGATGCGCCGCTTCAGGCATTGATTATTGATTCATGGTTTGACAACTATGTCGGCGTGGTGATGCTGGTCCGAATGGTGAACGGGACGCTGCGTCCGCGAGACAAGATTCTGTTGATGTCGACTGGCGCGACCTACGGGGTTGAGCATGTTGGAGTCTTTACGCCGAAGTCTCGCAATCTTGAGCAACTGGCCGCAGGCGAAGTGGGCTTTGTGATTGCCGGAATCAAAGAGCTGAAGGCAGCAAAAGTGGGCGATACGCTCACGCACGCGGGGCACGCGGCAGGGAACGCGTTGCCCGGCTTTAAAGAGATTAAGCCACAGGTGTTCGCTGGGCTTTATCCCGTCGAAGCCAATCAGTACGAAGCGCTGCGGGATGCGCTCGATAAGTTAAAGCTCAATGACTCGTCGCTGCAGTATGAGCCGGAGGTCTCTCAGGCGCTCGGTTTTGGCTTCCGTTGCGGATTCCTTGGGTTGCTCCATATGGATATTGTCCAGGAGCGATTAGAGCGCGAGTACAACATGGATCTGATTACCACGGCACCGACCGTGGTCTATCAGGTCCTGATGCGAGACGGCACGGTCATCGACGTGGATAACCCGTCGAAGATGCCAGAGCCCTCAAAGATCGAAGAAATTCGTGAGCCGATTGTCACCGTAACGCTATTCATGCCACAGGAATATGTTGGCTCGGTGATCACGTTGTGTACGGGTAAGCGAGGGATTCAGACTGCGATGAACTATCACGGTCGTCAGGTCAATCTGACCTATGACATTCCGATGAACGAGATCGTGCTCGACTTCTTCGATAAATTGAAGTCCGTTTCGAGGGGTTATGCCTCCATGGACTACGAGTTCAAGGAGTATCGCGCCTCCGATGTGGTCAAACTGGATGTGCTGATCAATGGCGATCGGGTGGATACGCTCTCGGTGATTGTGCATCGGGCGAATGCGGCGCCGAAAGGGCGTGAGCTTGCTGCCAAGCTGCGCGAGCTGATTCCGCGGCAGATGTATGACGTCGCGATCCAGGCCGCCATCGGAAGCAACATCATCGCCCGCGAGAACATCAAGGCGTTGCGTAAGAACGTGTTGGCCAAGTGTTATGGCGGTGATATCTCTCGAAAGCGCAAGCTTCTTGAAAAACAAAAGGCAGGAAAGAAGCGGATGAAGCAGGTGGGGACGGTGGAGATTCCCCAAGAGGCATTCCTTGCGATTCTGCAGGTTGAGGACTGATCATGAATTTTGCATTGATTTTTTTCCTGCTCGTGCTGCTGACCGGGGTGCTCTGGAGTCTTGAGCGTTGGGTCTGGCGTCCTCGTCGGGCTGCAGATGCGCCAGTGCCCGTCTGGATCTATTACACCGCTGATTTTTTCCCAGTGCTATTTGGTGTGTTCTTGCTTCGGAGTTTTGTTGCGGAGCCCTTTAGCATTCCCTCAGGCTCGATGATCCCGACGCTACGCGTGGGGGACATGATTCTGGTGAATAAGTTTTCTTATGGCATTAAGCTGCCCGTGGTTCGCACGACGATTCTCGAGACCGGAAAGCCCGATCGCGGAGATGTCGCCGTCTTCCGCTTCCCAGAGGATGAATCAGTCGACTACATCAAGCGCGTGATTGGCCTGCCAGGAGATGTGGTTCGTTACGAAAATAAGCGGATCTATGTCAATGACCAGCTGGTCGAGCGGACGTCGCAGTCCCCCTTCTTCGATTCGGGCCGCATCTCCCTGCAGTTTGAAGAGAAGCTTGGCGGCAAGACCTATCGGACCCTCAATGATGATGACCGCATGGCGATGGGAACCTTCCCGCAGTCCCAGGCCCCCTCAGGCTGTCAGGTCACGGCCATGGGGCTGCGCTGTGTCGTGCCTCAGGGGCATTACTTTATGATGGGGGATAACCGGGACAACAGCAGCGATAGCCGTGTCTGGGGGTTTGTGCCGGAGGCGAATCTGGTCGGACCTGCCTTCTTTATCTGGTTCAACGCGGGCGAGGTCATGAGCGGCAAATTTGATCGATTGGGACGTTTTGAATAGTGCTGACTTAGAAAAGAAGATTGGCTATACCTTTAAAGACCCCGCGCTTTTAAGGCTTGCCCTCACGCACCGTAGTCATAGCGCATCGCACAATGAACGACTCGAATTTCTTGGTGACAGTGTCCTGAACTGCGCGGTGGCGCATCTTTTGTACCGACAACTGAAGCAGTTCGACGAGGGCGACCTCTCTCGTGTGCGCTCCAACCTAGTCCGACAGCAGGCGTTGCACGATATCGCGCAGACGCTCTCGCTGCACCAGTATCTGCATCTCGGGGAGGGGGAGCTCAAGAGTGGCGGCCTTCGGCGTCCGTCGATTCTTGCCGATGCATTAGAGGCGATCTTCGGCGCGATATTCCTAGATGGCGGATTTGAAGAGGCCGCAAAGGTCATTGATCAGCTCTACGCACCGATCTTAAAGCAGGTGGATCCCAAGACACTGGGTAAAGATGCCAAGACGCTCTTACAAGAGTTTCTCCAGGCACTTGGATTGCCGCTTCCCGCTTATTCGGTTGTCGCCACACATGGTGCGGCCCATAGCCAGGTTTTCGAAGTCGAGTGTGCGATTGCCAAACTCTCCATTACGGTACTTGGGTCTGGCGCGAGTCGTCGCGCTGCTGAGCAGATGGCAGCAACCTCGGCGTTATCAGCAGCAAGGCTGGCCACCTCGAGCGTACCTAAGAAGTCTCGGCGTGCACGTAAGTCAGATCCGCCGCCGCAGGCGCCATTGGTATTCGAAGATAAGAAGGCCAAGTCAAACGCGACATGAGTCATCGCTGCGCGATCGTTGCGATTGTCGGTCGACCCAATGTTGGCAAGTCGACGCTGCTCAATCGCCTGGTCGGTCAGAAGATCAGTATCACGTCTCGTAAGGCGCAGACCACGCGTCACCGGATTACGGGCGTTTTAAGTCGTCCTGAACTGCAACTGGTCTTTGTCGATACGCCGGGTATTCAGCGTCAGCATACGGCTGCGTTGAATCGGCAGCTCAATAAGACAGCTGCGCAGGCACTGGATGGTGTTGATCTGGTGCTCTGGGTGATTGAGGCAACCGGCGTGACCGCAGCAGATGAGGCAGTGCTTCGGCTTATTCCCGCATCGCTTCCGGTCATTGCGGTGCTGAATAAATCGGATCGTATTCAGTCTGAGCGTGATCGAACCGCCGCCTATGCGCTGGGCGATCGGCTTGCCGCGATGAATCGATTCGCGGCCCTAGTGCCCGTATCCGCGGAGAAGGGCAGTCAGATCGAGTCGGTGCTGTTTGAGATTACGCGTCTCGCCCCAGAGGCTCCCGCCATGTTCCCCGAGGATCAGGTGTCTGATCTGAGTGTTCGATTTCTTGCGGCCGAGATTATTCGCGAGAAACTTTTTCGGTTGTTGGGCGATGAGCTCCCCTACGAGGCAACCGTTGTCATTGACCGCTTTGAAGAAGCCCCTTCGCGTGCCAATCCAGCGCGACCCCATGCGGATATCTCTGCAAGTATTGTGGTGTCGAAAGCCTCTCAAAAGGCTCTGGTCATTGGTGACCGTGGCGAGCGTGTGAAGCGGATCGGAACCGAGGCGCGGCAAGACATTGCAAAATTGATCGATGGCTCTGTCCACCTCGAACTCTGGGTGAAGGTAAAAAGCGGCTGGGCTGACGATGAGGCCGCGGTCCGCGCATTTGGTTATCAATGACGGCGATCTCCGATCTCGCACTCGTGCTGCATACGATTGCCTGGCGAGAGACAAGCCTCATCGTTGAGGTGCTCACGCGCGAGCACGGGCGAATCGGACTTATTGCAAAAGGCGCGCGCCGGCCCCGTTCGGCACTTCGTGGGCTACTCCAACCGTTTCAGCCGCTCACAATTCGATGGTCGGGCAAGTCTGAGCTTCGCAATCTAGTGGGCGCTGAATGGGTCGGCGGGTTAAAGCCGCTACGAGGCGCTGCACTCATGCCTGGGTTTTATCTGAATGAACTCATGGTGCGGTTGTTGCCGCGGGATGATCCGCATCCGAGTCTGTTTGATGATTTCTTAGCGACGTTAGGGATCCTCGCCGAGCAAGAGTCTGCGTCGGGTCGAGAACTGACAGAGCCAATCCTGCGTCGCTTTGAGTGCAACCTGCTCCGGGAGATGGGGTACGCGCCAGCCTTTGATCGCGAGGCGGATGGTGAGACCTTGATTGACCCCCTCGACTGGTATCAGGTCTCCCCGCAGACCGGGATTACTCGCATTGCGGGTACGGCCCATGCCCACGAGCCCGATTCCAGCGACGGTATCTTTCGTGGTGCGACGCTGTTGGCACTGGCGGGTGCAGGGGGCTCCATTGAGCAGGCGATCGGTGTGCTCGAGCCTCCCGAGATCGCAGCAGACTGTAAGCGACTCCTTCGATCGCTCTTGGGACATCACCTGGGGGATGACGGCCTATCGTCTCGTCAGATCATGCGGGAACTCGTTCGGATTTAAGATAGCGGGCAGTCTTTCAAAAAAGGGTCTTAGCATGATTGAACTTGGGGTCAATATCGACCATGTGGCGACGCTTCGACAGGCGCGTCGTGGCTTCGATCCCGACCCGATCTGGGCGGCGGTCGAGGCGCACCTTGGGGGCGCTGACGGGATCACCGTACACCTGCGTGAGGATCGACGTCATATTCATGACGATGACGTTCGTCGTCTTCGCACCCATACCCAGATTAAGTTAAACCTTGAGATGGCGGCCACGGATGAAATGGTCGCGTTTGCCTGTGAGGTGAAACCAGAGATGGCCATGCTCGTGCCCGAAGGTCGCCAGGAGATCACCACGGAGGGGGGGCTCGATCTGCTCGCGAATCGTGCGGCTGTGTCCAAGCAGGTGAACCGACTGAAGGCGGCAGGAATCAGCGTGAGCGCCTTTGTGGATGCCGACCTTGATCAGATTCGCGCCGCTGCCGATATGGGTATTCAAGTCTGTGAGATTCACACAGGTCCCTATGCCGCGGTGTTTCATACCCAGGGTCGCGATGCACAAACGGCGCCGGTTCAGAGCGAGATTACAAAAATCGCCCAGGCGGGAGATCTGATTATGGCGCTCGGAATGCGCTTTAACGCAGGTCACGCCTTGAACTACTTCAATGTCCAACCGATTGCTGCCCTGACGGGTGTGCGGGAGCTACATATTGGCCACGCGATTGTCTCGCGGGCAGTCCTCGTTGGGATGCGAGAAGCCGTCCGCGAGATGAAGCGACTCATGCGAGAGGCTGCCCGTTGATCATTGGCATTGGAACGGACACGGTCATGATGCATCGCGTTCGTGAGATTGCGGCACGATGGGATGACCGATTTGCGAAACGGGTCCTGGGTCCAATGGAGTATGTTGAATTTACGCGAAGGGCCAGTCGCGGGGTGACAGGCAGTGATCGTGCGATCCGCTATCTGGCCAAACGATTTGCTGCCAAAGAGGCAATTGGTAAGGCGCTAGGGGTCGGTCTTACGGCACCGATGTCGCTGCATGCGGTTGAGATTCTCAATGATCCGCGCGGTGCGCCCGTCGCCCATGCACGCGGGCGTCTCTTCTCCTATCTGGAAGAGAAGGGCTATCGAATTCATGTATCGATCTCCGATGAGGTCGAACATGCCCAGGCGCTTGCCATCGTTGAATCCTAAGAGACGTCGCTATTGAGGAACAGGAAAGAAGAGTCATGAGTCGTTCTGGACCGCTCATCA
>JBDLRA010000021.1:0-7857 GCA_039800285.1 Pseudomonadota bacterium | reverse complement strand
AACAATTCGCGCCGCAGTCTGGAAATCGGGGCACTGTGGCGACACTTAAGCTATCTCGCGTTTTTGGCCGCGACAGGGCGGATGCCGATACCGCGTCGCCTGAACAGAATTGGCAGTTTTCCACGGGCGTCTCACAGCAGTTTCCGAACTCAGATTTTCGGAACACTCCCAGCCGAACTGGGCGGCCGTTTATGCAAGAGAGCTCCGTGGACATGTTCTTGGGTGAGCGCCTTTATCTCACGGGAAATGCTCAAACAGTGCTCGGCGGCAACGCTGCGGGCTATGCCATCGGTTTGGTGGGATTGGGGTACCGCGCTCGCGTTGGCGCGTCCACAACTTGGTCGATTGAGGGTCACATTGGAGCGGCTGGCGGTGGCAGCGTCGCAGTTGATGGTGGTGCAATTTATTCTGTTCGAGGAGAAGTCGATTACTGGATAAATCCCTCCATGGCGATCAGCTTGGGGGCTGGGCGTATTGCAACGCTCTCTGGTAAAGGGATGTCACCCAGCTTCATCAACCTCGGTCTAAAAATACCATTTTCAACACAGTAGCAGAGCTCTTGGAGTTTAAGCGTTTGAGGCAATCTGGAACCTCTCAGGCTATTCCTTGTCATGAAGAAGATGACTGTTGATTTTCATCTAGAACTGCGCCGGTGGGGGTGCGGACAAAAACTTGGACTGATTTCACGGCATAAGGCCGAGGCCTTTACGGTATTCGATCAGGCTCAACCGCAAGAATGCCAAGAAAACCAGACAATAGGGTTGGGTTAGGAAAGGGGAGAACGATTCCCACCTGTCTGAGGTGATCTAAACTGATCCTCGCACAAACGAAATCGTTCGCTCATGTCATGATTGACGTCAATCACGCAGCGCTAGCTCTTTCACTTTTGCAACTGGTTCCCATATGTATTCCCAAATTGTTCGCTTGCCTGACAACACATCCACGGTCGCCGTCATCCCCGGCTTAAGAACCACAGCCGAGCCATCTTCAAGCGTTATGCTGCCCTCGATGGCCACATCGACTTGGTAGTAGGCCACGCCGGTGTCTGGATTAGTCAGTGCGTCGGCGCTGATCCGTGTGACCCGACCGTCCACCGCGCCGTAGCGGGATGAATCGTATGCTGACAGCCGGATCTGAACGGCATCATCCAGCCGGATCTTCGATATATCCTTGGGATCTACCTGAGCGGCGACGACAAGGTCTTCACCCGTTGGCACCAACTCCAGAACGACATCACCGGTCTTGATGTACCCGCCTGGCGTACGATAATTCAGCCTATAGACGATCCCATCCATCGGGGCCCGAATAACGGTACGGCTCACACGCTCTTCTAGGAGCGGAAGCGCTTCGTTCAATTCAGAAAGGTCAGCAACGACCAAGCTCAGTTCGTCGATCGACTGAAGCGTATACGCTTCCTTGCGATTGCCGATCTCACCTTCGACCGCGGCAATACCGGCCTGTGCTTGTGATATCGCGACTTGACCGGCGTCGAATTGGCCTCGGGCCGCCTCAAGTTCGCGCTGCAGTTCCAAAAGTCTGGTTTCCGGAGCGATGTTCTCCTTAACCATCGGTTCGATCACAATGATTTCCCGCTTGATTAGGTCCATTGTTCGGCCAGCGCTGTCTCGCATGGCTTCGGCACCTTGAAGATCCTGCAGGCGCTGGTTCCTCTGTTGCTCCAGAACTGCGAGGGCACCGGTCAACTCAGCCTTGCGGGCCATAAACAGATTCTCTTCTGTCGCCGCAACAATGGGGCTGCTTGCCTGCAACTCGGCTGAGACTTCAAAGTCTCCGCCCTCAATCTCTGCCCGCAACCTTGCTTCCTTAATCGCCATCGCAGCGCGTCGATCAACAAGCCGGTTCAATTCACTGGCCGAGTCGACAGGGTCGATCTCGAACAGAATCTCCCCTTCGGTCACAGCCGAGTTTTCTGAGACATAGCGCCGAAGGATCACCCCACCCTCGCCGGCCTGAACCATCTGGTTCTGGACTGATGAAGCAATCTTCCCCTGTCCACGCGTGACATTGTCCAACTCGGCGATGGTGGCCCAAAGGGCCAGAGTGAAGATCAATCCCGCGCTGGTGAACAAAATCGCAGAGCTGGAAAAGGATTGCTTTCCTGACAGCTCATTCGAGATCTTTTTGAAATCGAGATTCGACATGATAACGGCCCCTATTTCGCTTTAAGCCGCTCGGGCGTTGTGTCGGCGATCACGGCACCCCTGTCCATGACCAGCACTCGATCGCACAGGGACAGAACAGTATTGCGGTGTGTCACAGCCACAAGCGTGCGCTTGTCTAGCCAGCCTGCCATTCGTTCGAGAACAGATTGCTCTGTGGCAGTGTCCATGGCGCTTGTCGGCTCATCCAACACCAGCATGTTCGGGCTGTGGAGCAAGGCACGGGCAAGGGTGATGGACTGGCGCTGACCGCCTGAAAGTCCTTCGCCACGCTCGCGTATCTGCAGATCGTAGCCCCGCGGATGGGCCGCCACAAAGTCATCCACGCCAGCAATTCTCGCCACGTTCAGAATGTGATTGTCTTCATACTCATAGTGACCCATCTGGATGTTTTCGCGCAGCGTGCCTGAGAACAGCCAGGTTTCTTGCAGCATGACGCCCATGTTTCGGCGTAGATCCGATTTGTCGATCTGCCGCATTTCAACGCCGTCAATCAGGATAGAGCCCTGTGTCGGCTGTAGCAGACCAGAGATCAGGCGGGCCAACGTTGATTTGCCCGACCCCATTTTGCCAAGGATCGCAACATGCTGGCCTGCTGGTATCTTCAGAGAGAGATTTTGAATGATGGGCGCTTTTGCCCCAGGGAAACTGTAGCTGACATTCCTCAGCTCAATCTCACCGGCCAGATGTGGACGGCTCAGGCGCTGGCCAAGCTCTTCGACTTCCGATGTGCCCTTGTCGCGCATCAGGGAATCCACTGACCGATAGGCCTGCAGCGCCCCGTTCGCACGCGACATCGCAGATGCAAGTTGGCTAAGCGGCGCAAGCGCGCGCCCACCCAAGATCGAGGCAGCAATCATCGCCCCCATCGTGATCTCGTTTGCCTGAATGAGGAACACGCCGAAAAAGATTGTCCCAATCTGCGCAAGCTGCTGGATAGAGGCAGCTGAGTTTATTGCGAATTGAGATAGCATACGGTTCTTCAAGCCCAAGTCCGATTGCAGCAGGGTCGCCTCTTCGAACCTTTTGCGCATTAGTCGGCCTGATCCTGTCGCTTGCACGGTTTCCAAACCGCTTAATGTCTCCACCAGAACCGACTGCTTCGACATCGTCGTCTCCATGCTTTCAGACGCAAGACGCGCAAGCAGTGGCTGAATGACAAGACCGGCAAGGATGACCATGGGTACGGCCACTAATGGGACGTATGCAAGAGGCCCAGCGATGAGGTAAATCACCCAGATAAAGAAAAAAACAAACGGCAAATCTACCACTGCGACCAGAGTTGCCGAAGTGAAGAACTCACGTAACGTATCGAACTCCCGCACAATCGTTGCCATTGCTCCGGATTTACGTTGCCGTGTGTCGAGGCGCAGGTTCAGGATCTTATCGAAGATAATGCGCGACATCCTAAGATCGGCGCCCTTGCCTGCGCGATCGATAAACTGCGCGCGAAGCGACTTGATGACAAAGTCGAAGCCCAAAGCGATCAAGATCCCGAAGGTTAATGCGATCAGCGACTCCGTCGCCGCATTGGGAACGACGCGATCATAGACAACCATCGTAAACAGCGAGGTCGAAAGGCCCAAGAAGTTGGTTAGCATCGCGGCCACGATAACCTGAGCGTAAAGCCACTTTCCGGCTAGCATAGAACTCCAGAACCAGTTTTCCTGCATTCTTTCATTCAGCGCGATGCGGGCTTTCCTTGTAAGAATAGCGTAGGGCAGCAGGCTGTTTTCCAGTTCCAGCCGTCCAACCTGAACGGTTTCTGGAGCCTCTGTATGTGACATGACCTGCGCCACGCCTTCATGGTTGATCTCCAGAACAGTGATAGCATGGCCCTGCTTGTCGAACGCAATAAGCGGGCAATGGCCAGGCGTGATTTTGGTCGGATCGAGCTCACCAAAAGCCGCCGAAAAGCCCAAGACTTGAAGCGCCGAAATTGCCTCTGAAGGGCCAAAAAACGTGTTTGCCGTTTCGGCAAGGTCCCGAACGGCCGCCTCTGAGTAATTCAGGCCGTTTGAAGCCAGCATATGCTGCACGGCGCGCGCCAACGAGAGTTGCAACTCTGGCGTCGCCTGAAAGGCGCTCTCGGGCAGAAGCTCCGCCTCTTGCTGCACCGTTGCAGACCTAGGGTTCTGGGTCCGACCTCTTCCAAGCAGTCGAGCAACGCCCATGTCGTGCTGCACAAATTCTAACATGCGTGAAAGGCTTTTCATCTTCTGGTCCTGCTCAACATGGCATCAGATAAGGTCAAGGCGTGATCGTCACTCAACGCCCAGGCGGTTCAGCAAGACGCCCATGCTTGCGGCGATCGTGGCTTGAAGCACAACGCGGTCGGCGATCAGTTTGATCTGTTGCTCTTGCGCACGGTACTCGGCGATCTGGGCATCAATGACCCCGCGCAAGGTGCTTTGCCCAAGCGAGACCTGCGATGCGGCGGTAGCTGCCTGCGAGGTTGCGGCTTCAAGTTTCTTGTCAACCAGCCCAGCAGATGTATCCAAAGCGCGCAACCGCGCCAGGGACGCCACCGACATCGCCTCGGCTTCGGCCTTTGCGGCCTGGAGGCTGGCAGCCGTAGCTTCTTTTCGTGCGACCGCTGTCTGAAGTTGGGCCTTTCTGCGGCCGCCATCATTGAACGTGTAGCGCATCTGCAAGCCAACAGTGGTGTCCGTACCGTCATCCTTGTCCATGGGCGATGTCATGCCCAAATTGAGATTGACCGTCGGCTTGAATAGAGCACGTGCTTGGCTCTCCGCCGCCTCAGCTGCCACCAGCTCTGCCGCAATCTTGCGGAGTGTAGGCGCCAAAGAGACATCCTTTGCGAGGTCTGAAAGCCCCGCTGTCGTAAACAGCGCAGTCGGACGGGCCAGCGTCTGCGCTGGAGCAGCGCCAAAATGCCGAGCAAAGCGCGCTTCGGCCCCGGTCAGGGCACTAAGCAACGCAGTCTCCTCTATTTGCATGTCGGATACAGCCATCCGTGCGCTGTCACGGGTTGCGCTATCAAGCATCCCGTTTTCCGTCATGCGATCAACCTGCTCAAGTAGGACACCCACTTCGGCGCCCCGTGACGTAAGGAAGCCCATTTGCTGCTGAACAGCCCAGAGTTCCGCCCAAGCCTGAACCGCTTCCAGCGCGGCTGAGTTTCCGGCTTCCTGCGCCGAGGCGCGCGCGGCCAAAGCCTGCGCGAGCGCGCCGTTCATCGCCGCGCTTGTGGCGCCGCCGTCGTAAACCAACTGGCTCACCATCAGATCTGCGGCGACACCAGTAATCGTATTGTCGATCGGGCTCCCTTCTTTTAATGTCCCCCCGCTGGCTGTTGCCGATATCTGCGGCCGTTGCGCCGCCTTTGCAGTTCCAACTTGTGCCAGCGCTGCAGCTTCAAGAGCGCGCGCCGAAGCAAAGGCCGTACTCGTCTCCACTGCGGCCTTTATCGCTCCCTCAAAGTCATCGCGCGACGCTACGGGAATTGCCGACGCGGCGCCTTCTAACACTGAGCCCTGAAGATGTGCCTCTAGGCGCTCTTCGACTTTCGCAGCGCGCTGTTCGCTCGCTACACAGCCCCCCAGAATGAGGACGCCTACCAACGCTGTTTGCGCGAAATTAGCCATTTGCATGCCAATAATCCATTTTCTGCGATTGCGCGGCAATTAGCGGATGGAACCTTAATTCACCACCGGTGTTTATTACAATAAATTGGTTATATAATTATTATATAATATTATAAAATTGAGGCGTTGAAATACCCATGCCCTTTGATCTGCTTCTTTAGGGTCCAGACTCATTGGTCGTTAAAGCCAGAAGATTACGGTTGCGGCGAGGGCGGCGGCGGAGAGGAAGGTTTTGGCGCACCTGTCGTAACGGGTTGCAATGCGGCGCCAGGCCTTCAATCGACCGAACATGATCTCGATCCGGTTACGGCGCCGATAACGTCTTTTGTCGTAGCGGACTGTTTTGCCGCGCGGCTTCCGGCCTGGGATGCAGAGGCGTACCCCCTGGTCTTTCACGCATCCCGGAACCCGTCGGCGTCGTAGCCCCGGTCGGCGAGCATCCATTGGGCATTGGGCAGACTACGCAGCAAGGCTGCGGCTCCACTGTAGTCGCTGACCTGGCCTGCGGTCATGAATAACTTCAGTAGACGACCTTTGGCGTCCGTGATGGCATGCAGCTTGGTGTTCAACCCGCCCTTGGTCCGCCCAATCAAGCGCCCGCGCTGGTAGTCTGGCCCCACTTTTCCGCCCGCAGGCTTGAAGCCGTGCGATGCGCCTTCAGGTAGGTCGCGTCAATCATGATAGTCTTGTGCTTGGTGCCTTTTGAGGCCAGTCCCTCCATCATCCTGGCGAAGACCCCCATGTCACTCCACCGCTTCCATCGGTTGTACAGCGTCTTCGGCGGGCCATACTCACGCGGCGCATCGAACCACCGCAAGCCATTGCGATCGATGAAGATTATGCCGCTCGAAACCCGCCGATCATCGACGCGCGGCTTGCCACGGCTCCTCGGAAAGAACGGCTTCAGACGCTCCATCTGCTCGTCGGTCAGCCAGAATAGACTGCAAATGATCACCACCTTAGCTCGGGGGCCTTGAATCACGCAGCGAGCGCAGTCTCAAGCAGATCAATGGGTCCTAACCCTGAGATAAAATCTTTAGATATTTAATAGTAACTTTATAAGTTTAATTACTAACTATAGTAAATATTATTACATAATGATACTATGTTGACTACAAATACATCACAATTGCGACTTTGTGAAACAACTAACATAATTTATACAATATAATCTAAAGTGAAGTTATGTTCTTATATTAATATACACATTCAGGTAGACGGGAGGGGTTCCGGATGTCTGTTGGCCAAGAGCTGAACTTTACTCGATCCATAGGTCCGAGGGACAAGATCTCGCGCTTCTTTCGGTCTCAATCGAAGTGGGAACTGCTCCTGCTTGTTGCGTCAAACAAGGGTAACGAAGAACTCGGGATCTGGAATTACATCGACATGCTGGCGACCCGAACCGAAAGCCAGATGACGATGTACAACTTCATCAAGGATCGCATCGAAGACGGTAGCTTCGTCCTTCTACCAAGCCCCAAAAAAAGCCGTAAGGCGCTTGACCTTAGCCCGGAGCTCGAGGCTGCACTGAACAAGTATTTGAGTGAGCGCTACGTCACGAGCAACGTGACCGAAGAATTCGAAAGCAGATCGATGGACCGACCCTCACACCACCTACCACAACAGTAAGCCAGACGTTAGGGCGCCCTCTTCCGTTCACAAGACAAACCGCCCAACCTACTGCATCCGACCTTACCCGATCCGCCTTCTATTGAACCTTCTGTTCAAACATAATTGTTGCAATGCGGCACTTTGTAATGGCTCTCGCCGCCTGCCGCGGTTCCTTGAAATGTCTGTACTCCTTGATCTGACCGCCGGGTTTCATTCTGATGCCAAGTTGGTGGAGGAAGCATGATAATCTCACTGCACAAGAGCGCGACGACGACGCCCGGTATCTGCCAGCGGCTGTGTGGGGACCGCGAGCCTGAACCCGGTTCTACCGCTGCGCTATGGGGTGACCCAAGAGACGGCGCGTAACTGGAAGCAGCGCGACAGCGTTCAGGACGTATCGACCAAAACGCACAATTTGCAGACGACCCTGACCCCTGCCCAATTGGCCGTGCTTCTTG
>JBDLRA010000020.1:0-5578 GCA_039800285.1 Pseudomonadota bacterium | reverse complement strand
AGCGCCACCATATCGGCTTTCCCTTCACGCAATATTTCTTCTGCCTGGTGGGGGTCCGTGATCAGACCAACCGCGATGGTTTTGACCTCTGCCTCACGCCTTACCCTTTCAGCAAAGGGCACTTGGTATCCCGGAACTCGCGGGACGACCGCCGCAACGGTTGCCCCCGAGATCCCCCCGGAGGACGTTGTCACAACACATACGCCACGCGCCTTAGCTTCTTTACAAAGTGCGACGGTATCGTCAAGCGTCCACTGGCCTGTTCCATCGACCGCAGAAACGCGAAGGAAGATCGGTTTATCTTTCGGCCAGACACTGCGAATCGCCTCGATAATCTCTAAGCAAAGCCGCATACGGCCTTGCAGGTCGCCACCATAGGCATCATCACGAAGATTAGCAACCGGAGACAGAAACTGGTGAATCAGATAGCCGTGCGCCGCATGAATCTCGACAACGTCATAGCCAGCCTCGGCAGCGCGACAGGCTGCCTCCCGCCAGGTGCCGATCAGCGACTTAATCTCGGCAATCGTGAGCGCTCGTGGAAGTGGCGTGGTTTCCTTTGCAGAAACACGGCTGGGGCCCAAGGTCTCCCAGGGTGGAGACCCGTTTTGTGCATCTTCTGGGGTGAGTTTTCGATAACCTTCCCACGGCGGAAGCCCTGATGCTTCGCGACCGGCATGCCCCAGCTGCATCGCAGGAATCGATCCATGCTTTCTTAAAAAGTCATTTACCCGACGGTAGCTGGGAATCAGATCGTCACGATAAATGCCAGAGCAGCCATAAGTCTTGCGGCCACGCTCCTCGACAGAGGTCTCTTCGCAGATGATGATGCCTGCGCCACCGATCGCAAACTGACCAAGATGGACCAGATGCCAGTCTGTCGCAGCACCGTTATCTGAATCGTACTGGCACATCGGGGAGACGACGACACGATTACGTGCGACGACCCCCTCTAACTGTATTGGTGTGAAAAGTAGCGATGGCTGATCAGACATTCGGGACGACGCCACCATCAACACGAATCGTTGATCCGGTGATGTAGCTTGCACGAGCAGAGGCGATAAACGCTACCGTGTCTCCGTATTCCCTTGGATTGCCATAGCGCTTGGCGGGAATCGTTGCCTTGGACTTCTTCTCAACCTCCTCCAAGGTCGACCCCTCGCGCTTTGCACGTGCCTCATCAAGGAACTTCAAGCGATCTGTGGCAATACGGCCTGGCACCACGATATTGACGGTAATCCCTTTGTCCGCAACCTCAGCGGCAAGGGTCTTCGACCAGCCGACAAGCGTGCTACGAAGACTGTTAGACATGGCGAGATTTGGAATCGGCGTGATCACCCCAGAGGAAGTGTTCGTAATCACACGCCCCCAGTTGGCCGCGACCATCGCGGGCAGTACCGCATCCGTAATCGATATAAGGGATAGCACCATGGATTCAAACTGCTCGCGCCACTTCTCTACAGGCTGCCCTTGAGCGGGGGAAGGCGGGGGGCCACCGCCGTTGTTAAAGAGAATCTCAACGGGGCCTCCTAAGGTCTGGACTGCCTGGGCGTGATGCGCGGAGATTTTGTCAATCTCCTTTAAATCCCAGACCATTGTCTTGACATTTCCCCCAGCTGCTTTGATCTCAGCGGCGGTCTTCTCTAACGTCTCTTGTGTGCGACCAGTGATCAATACGGTTGCGCCTTCAGCCGCGAGTGACATCGCAACCGCCTTACCAAGACCGCCACTTCCCCCAAGGACGAGGGCACGTTTGCCGGTGAGTTCAAGATTCATACAAGCTCCTTATAAAAGCAAATCAGACTACGAATCCCGACCAGAACTCGTCAGCCCACCATCGAGTGTGAAATTAGACCCGCTGAAGTAGGCCGCGCGATCCGAGACGATAAATGCGACCGCGTCTGCAATCTCAGCTGGGTCTCCGATACGCCCCAGCGGGATTGACCCCTTCGCCCGGTCAGCGACCTGCTCCAAGCTGAGTCCGGACTTTTCTGCGCGGCGCGCATTCGCAGCCAGATAACGTTCCGTTGCAATTCTGCCGGGACTGAGCATCGTTGCGCGAATATTGTCTTTCCCAAGCTCATCTGTGAGCGTTCTGACCAAGCCCCAGACACCAAGTCTCAAAGCATTGGAGAGGGAGAATTCACGGATAGGATTGATGGAGGAATTGGAACCAATCGTCAGAATATGACCGCCGCCCCTTTGGCGCATACTTGGAACAACCTGTCTAACAAGACGAACATAGCTCATGAAGGTCAACTGAAACCAATGCTCCCAGACCTCATCTGTAATTTCCATAAAAGGGCTGCGAGGTGGTCCCCCGACATTGGATACGAGGATGTCAATCCCTCCGTATGTCTCAATGACCTTTGTGATGAATGCATCAACCTCGACGGCAGAGGAGAGGTCGCAGGTCATCGTAAGGGGGCGCTGTCCTGTCTCGCCGGAAATTACCTCCGCTGCCGTCTCCAATGCCGAAGCGTCTCGAGCGCAGATCGCCACGTGTACCCCCTCCGCAGCAAGCCGTTTTGCGATTGCAAGGCCCATCCCACGGCTACCGCCGGTTACAACAGCTATCTTCCCAGTCAGTCCCAGATCCATTGCGCTACGCCCCTGGCTTTTTCAACATAGATTGCTTGCCCTTCAGCAGCGTCGGTGTCAGCAACGCCAATAAGATCAAGCCCCAGATCAGCAGCGCGGTAACACTGCCAAAGAAGATTCCATATGAACCATCCGATGTCAGCAGTGACTTTCTAAAGTTTCCTTCGAGTAATCCGCCAAGGACAAGTGTCAAAATCAGTGGTGCCAAGGGGAAGTCATTCTTCTTCATTAAATACCCTACAATTCCCGCACCCAGCATGAGATAGACGTCGAACATACTGTTCTGAATGCTGTAGGCGCCCACGAAAGACAAGACGAGCACACCCAACGCAATATAGGAATACGGCAGATAAAGAACCGAAGCAAAGAGACGAATCATTGGGATGTTCATGATCAACAGGATCACATTCCCGATATACATACTGGCAATGACTCCCCAGGCCACTCCGGGGCTCTCAGTCATAAATAACGGCCCAGGATTTAACCCAAGCACCATCATGGCCCCAAGTAGCACAGCGGTTGACCCGGAGCCCGGAACACCCAAAGCAAGCATCGGCACCATGGCACCGCCAACCGATGCATTGTTCGCGGACTCAGGAGCAGCAATTCCCTCTGGCGCTCCCTTACCAAACTCATCTTTGTTTTTTGAAATAGATTTCACCAGCCCATAGGACATAAACGCCGCGATTGTCGCACCGGCCCCAGGGAGAATGCCGACCACAAATCCGAGAACGGAACTGACAAAGGTAGGCTTTGCGATACGCTTCGTATCTTCGATCGTCACAAAAGCCCGGGTAAATTTCGCCGCCTTCTGCTCACCCTCATGGTGAATCTCCTCTACCCTTAACAGCACTTCGCCGACCGCAAACAGACCAATCGCGACAAGTGCAAAGTCAAACCCATTAAATAACTCAAAAATGCCGAAGGTGAATCGTGGCTGTCCGGAGATCTGGTCTTGACCGACCGTGGCAATGACGAGCCCGATGAGCGCTGAAATAACAGCTTTCGTCTTGCTGGTACTGGAAAATGTCAGTACCGCAAGAAAGGCCATGATGATGAGCATAGTGTACTCAGCAGGGCCAAACAAAAGCGCTGCCTTTGACATGATCGGCATGACAAACGTGAGGCCGAGTACAGAGATAGTTCCCCCAATGAAGCTGCTCAGCGCTGCAATCCCGAGCGCCCGACCGGCCTGCCCTTGCCGTGCCATAGGGTAGCCATCGAAAGTTGTGACGACGGCCGCTGCATCCCCCGGCGTATTCAAGAGAATCGAGGTGATTGCTCCCCCAAAGAACGAGCCGTAATACACCCCGCAGAGCATGATGAGTGCAGATGTCGGCTCCATGCCGAACACCAGCGGAACCAACAGCGATAGCCCTGTGATCGGACCAAGCCCCGGCAGAACACCAATGATCTGACCGACGAAGACCCCGAAAGTGGCATACAGTAAATTGACAAGCGAAATAGCCGAGCCGAAGCCAGCGATCAGGTGTTGAAAACTTTCCATGGTGATCGCCTCTACAAAATCAAGCCAACAGGGAGCTCAAGCTTTAATCCAATCGTGAACCCAAAGTGAATCACGATCGCGACACCGAGAGACACCAATAGGGACTTCAACGCAGTCAATCGGAAGTAAACCGAGAGCAAAAGAAAACCAAAAGCGAAGGTTCCTATCAGGAACCCGAGTGTCTGCATGGCGACTGCATATCCGATCATAAAGACCATCAGCACCATGGCAGGACGACTCGGAAGGCCCGAAGAAGAGTCGTTGACTGGTCGCTTCCCTAACCTCACCAAAATCGCTTGGATCAGATAGACAGCGCCGGCGACCGCTAGCAGAATCCCCATGTAGAGCGGGAATACTCCCGCCCCAGGGGCACCCCGCCGGGTCGTCATGGGCAGCTCCATTGCAGCCGTTAGATACGCTGCAGCGAGGGCCAACACCCCAAGCGCCCAGAACAAATCGACTCTTCTCATCACAGCCTCTTCAACGCGTTAACTACTGGATTGACTTTAAGAAATCGTCAGAAATTGGTGCAATCGCATCAATCTCCTTCTTCACATAGGCCGAAAACTCTTTGGGGCCCATGTAACCGCTGTACTGAACCGTCTTGACGAGATAGTCCTGGAATTCAGCAGATTCAATCGCACGCTTTAAGGCAGCATCAAGCTTAGCCACGATGGGAGCAGGCGTCCCCGCCTTCACAAAGAAGCCACGCCACTGCGAGTCAACCATATCGAAACCTTGCTCTTTAAAGGTCGGTACGTTTGGCAGATCCTTCAGGCGCTCTGGTGTCGCAACAGCCAGAATACGAAGCGTTCCCGCCTTCACCTGAGACATCATCGACGATGGGTTTGAGACAACCGCATCCAGGTGCCCCCCCATCAACGCCGTCAACGCCTTACTTCCAGACTGGTGAGGAATCCAGTTCAGATTTGCCTTGGAATTCTTCGCCAAGAAGTAGTTAAAGAGCCCATGCGGAGACGAGGATCCAAATCCCCCGACATTCATCCGCTTGGCCTTCGCATCAGCAAGGAACTCGTTTAGGGTCTTCCACTTCGCATTCCCTTGTACGACCAGCGCAAAAGGATCCACCTGAACCATGACGAGGGGCTGGAAATCAGCGGCCTTGAACTGCTTCAGATTTGTATTCAGCGCCACAGGAAAGGTCTTGGTAGCGGCCCACAATGTGTATCCGTCCGGCTTGGCTGCCAAGAGCTCAGCCATGGCCGTTGCACCATCACCACCTGGCTTATTGGACACCACTACCGGCTGTCCCAGTTCTTTCTCAGCAACTTTCGCCAACGTTCTAGCCATGATGTCGACAGAGGAACCACTTCCCGAACTTAGCACCATGGTGATGGGCTTTGTCGGGAAGTTCTGGGCCGAAGCGGCCCCCATCCCCAGCGATCCAACAACGGCAAGTACTGCGATCAAACGACTTTTGTAATTTCTCATTTCTGTCTCCATTCTCAT